>JAQXFA010000020.1 GCA_029250565.1 Candidatus Thalassarchaeaceae archaeon | reverse complement strand
GGGAATGAGAGCACTCTCCTGAAGAAAAATGATATGGATGGCAAAACTATGTTGCGATGGCAGCATCCACCTGACTCAATTACTCGCGGAATTATGTCACTAATCAATCAGGCTCTTTCTTTCCGTGATGCACAAGAAAGGGATTTTGACTCAGAAGACCCAATAGAAATGGCAAGAGATAGAGAAGAATTGGATTTTTACCCCGTAGAAAGAGTGTGGGAAGAAACAACACAGGGATCTTTAGCACCGGAACCAGGAGCATTACTTCGTAAGATGAGAACACATAGTGCTGAAATCATCAAGAAAGATGACGAACAGTGATGCGCGCTCCCTGTTCAACGTGAATGTTAATGCTGTTCAGTCAGTAGGAATACAATATGGACTCGTGGCGCCAGCGTTTAGAGTCGCTTGATGAAGCGCAAACTGAGATGCTATTGGGCTCTCCAATGTCCCAGCGTTTTGCATCTTGGCCACTTTCTGTAAGTCATCCAGCGATTGTGGGAGCATTCTATGGTTTGCTACTAACGGCTGCCTTGATTATTCCAATTGGATACCACCAACTTTGGGATATTGATTTGTGGTTTAGAGAAGTCGCCTTCAGAGGTTTGAGTATCGCCCTTGGATTAGCATTAGCAGGACAATTTTCATCCTTGATTAGCAAATTTTTCCAACGCCCACCAATAACACCACCAAGAACCGTACTTTTCACCATGCCTTTTGTTGGATTCATCATCTTGCTAGGTAGTTGGATGGATTTGACCCCTCAAATCCCAGAGGTATTAGCGTGGTTGCTAATGCTTGCACCCGGGCCAATTTATGTGCATCTTTCCTGGGCTCCTCGTTACAGGATGCTAACGATGTTAGAAGATGGAAAAGACCCATTTGGTCCATCAAAAGTTGAACTTGGCCAAATGGAAATGGAGCAAGAACTTGTAGATGCTGTGAATGCTATTGATGATTAATCATCAAATTAAGTTCACAATTTTGCCAGCGGTTTCGTAAGCGATTAAAATCTCATCTAATTGCTCATCTGTCAATCCAGTTGACAATTGATTACGCACCCGCGCTTTATCTCTCGCCACCATTGGGAATACAATCGCACCGACAACAACACCGAGTTTGCGCATCTCTGCAGATAACTGCTTAGCAACTGAAGATTCGCCACACATAACTGGAATAATAGGTGTTGTTGACATACCTAAATCGAAGCCAAGAGATTCCATTTCACGGCGGAATCTATCGGTGTTTTCCCACAACCTAGCATGATGCTCTGGTTCCTCCATCAACACCTCAACAGCTGCCTTTTGAGCCGCTGCAACCCCTGGTGGTTGGCTCCCTGAAAGCAACCATGAACGAGAGTGATTCAATGCATGATTACGGACTTGTTCACTACCCGCAACTATTCCTCCTTGAACACCAAGAGCCTTTGAGAAAGACCCGATTTCAAAGTCAACCCGTCCCTGTAATTTGAAATGATCAACAATTCCTGCGCCACCATCACCCAAAACACCCTCACCGTGACAATCGTCTACGAATACCATAGCTCCGTGCTCCTCGGCTAATTCGGTTATCTCGTCTAGAGGTGCAACATCTCCGTCCATTGAAAATACACCATCAGTAATGATTAGTTTGCGCTCACTTCCCGAGTGCTGACGAAGTACTTCTTCTAAGGCGCCAACATCGTTGTGTGGGTAGACTGCGCGGCTTGCTTTGGTTAGGCGGACTCCATCAATAATTGAGCCATGATTTAATTCATCTGAGATGATAACATCCTGTTTCCCCGTAACTAAAGTAGGGATTAGTCCAACGTTTGCAGTATATCCTGCCGAATAGATTAGAGATGCTTCTACACCCTTGAATTCAGCGACTTTTTTCTCGGCTTCTAAGTGAATATCCATAGTGCCACTGATGGCTCTAACTGAGCCACTTCCAACTCCGTATTCTTCTGTGGCTGCGATTGATGCGGCAACCACTTTTGGATGAGTAGTCAAATTCAGATAATTGTTGGCTGAGAGCATTATCATCTCTTTACCATCAACTGTACAACTAGGCGTGCTGGCTGATTCTAGAGTAGGTGGCTCCCACAGTAGGTTTTGCGATTTCAGCGCTTCGAAACGCTCGCGCATCCACGGGATATCTCTCGCCATTAAGTGGGCAACTACGCGCCCACCTCTTTTTGATTGCGCACATAACTTAGGATTCTACAAGCAGATAATTTACTACTTCAGAGAATTTTAGCGATTTCATCGCCAAGTATTGGTAGCGCCTCTTCCCAAGTTGAAACAATGCCGTAATCGGCTATCTTGAAAATTGGTGCCTCTGGATCTTTATTGATTGCAACAATGTATTTGCTGGTACGCATTCCCGCCAAATGCTGGATTGCACCTGAAATACCAACTGCAATGTAGAGACTTGGATTTACTGTCTTTCCAGTTTGACCAACTTGCATAGAGTGTGGGATTTCATCCCATGTATCTACTGCTGCTCGGCTAGCACCGACCGCAGCCCCTAACTTATCTGAAAGTGAGTACAAATGCTCAAAATTATCTGGACTACCCATTCCTCTGCCCCCTGAGATAATGATGTCTGCATCGGAAACATCGAGTCTTGCGCTAGCCTTTGCAATTGCTTCTTGAACTGCAATTTTCACATCACCACTTTGCTGAACAGTGGCAGATTCTGCGCTACCGCCATCTCCAGCAGGAGGGAAGGTGTTTGAGCGAAGTGTGACTGCACAATCGCCACCAATGGTGACTTCTTGCATAGCTTTTCCAGAATAAATCGGGTGAGTCATTGTCAAACCTTGTGAAATTGCTACAACATCCTGTACCACAGGTACACCACGGCGTGCTGCGATTCTTGCAACCACATCTCTGCCTTGAGCGCTAGCCGCCCCTATGATGACACCAGCCCCAGCCGCTGCATCAAAAGCTGCAGCCCAAGCACCGCCATCAAATGTTGAGAAACAATCTCCAACAACTGAGAGAACTTTCCCCACGCCGGCGATTCCAGCCGCAGTGTCTGCGCCGGCTCCCCCTGCACATAGGACTGTAGGTGATGCACCTAAGGACGTGGCCGCCCCAACTAATTGGCTAGTTACGGGGTGTAAATTATCCCCTTGAGTTTCTGCAATGATTGTAATATCCATCTTCATCCCTCCTACAGCACCTTCGCCTCATCACGCAATAGCCCAACAACTTCTGGCACACTATCTGAGCCCTGGTAGGTCTTACCCGGTGGTTTTTGAGCAGGAGATGAATGACCGTTGAAATTGACTTGTGATGCGCTAACATCGCCGCCTACTACCTCAATTTGAGCCCGCTTTGCCATCATGATACCTCTTACATTCGGGCGGCGTAACTCATGCTGAGTTTTTGTGAAAGTTACTACTGCTGGAGAGGACACTGTCACTCTCTCGCTACCACTTGCAGTTGGTCTTAGGTAGGATCCTGCTGAATCGGACTCACTAACTTCCGTGATACAAGCAGCGCCAAGAATTTCTGCAATCCCTGGTCCTGTAGAACCTTGATTGCGGTCTGCTGATTGTTTACCACAGTAGACCAAATCTGCGCCGGCCGCTGTGACAGCGTTTGCGAGCGCAGACTGAACTTGATTGGAATCCAAATCTTGCCAGTCATCTTGCCAAATACGCACCAACTTGGTGACTCCAAGTGCTGCAGCATCTTTCAGAACCTTATCTGCTCTTGCTGGACCCAAAGTGATTGCAGTGACTGAACCACCAGCCGCTTCCGTGTGTTGCAATGCTGCCTCGAAAGCGTATTCATCATACGGGCTAGTTACCCAACTTGCAATCGCAGATTCATCTACACGACCGTTGACAACAACAATCTTGGCGTTGGTGTCGGGTACTTGCTTCAGCAACACGGCAATTTCTACCATGATGTGGCGACTTAGGATGCCTCTATGAACATTTAGACTAAACAAACATGTGCTCTTACAGAGCAAATCGGAAAAAATAATTCAAAAAACCAAATTCTTGCTCTCTTTTGTTCAAAGAGAGCGAGTGAAACTCTGGATGCCAGTGATATGGCGTCCTAGAATCAAATTGTGAATATCGTGAGTGCCTTCGTAAGTCTTGACGGATTCTAAATTAGCCATATGTCGCATGATGCAGTACTCGTCTAAAATTCCATTTGCACCATGAATATCTCTAGCCTCTCTAGCGATTTCAAGAGCGATGTCAACATTGTTCATCTTAGCGAGTGAAATGTGTTCTGGTATCCATGAGCCATCATCCTTCTTGCGGCCTAACTCAAGTGCTAGCAACTGTCCCTTGGTGATCTCTCTAAGCATCCAAGCCAACTTATTCTGCACAAGTTGGTAAGAAGCGATTGGGTGGTCAAATTGAATTCGCGAAAGCGAATATTCCTTTGCTGAACTGAAGCACGCTTGGGCAGCCCCAATCGCACCCCACGAAATTCCGTAGCGTGCGTTGTTTAAGCAAGAGAAAGGCCCCTTCAGCCCCTTCACACCCGGCAGAATCCTGTCTTTCGGAATCTTGCAATCTTGGAACACCAACTCACTAGTCACACTAGCCTTCAGCGAGTGCTTCCCAGTCATCTCAGGAGCGGAGTATCCTTCATCACCGGTTTCAACAATGAAACCACGAATGACGCCATCTAATTTTGCCCACACTACTGCCAAGTCAGAAATCGTACCATTGGTAATCCACATTTTTGCACCATTCAACAAGTAATGGTCGCCTTTGTCCTCAGCCCTAGTAATCATGTCACCTGGATTGGAGCCATAATCTGGCTCAGTCAATCCAAAACATCCGATTAAATCACCCGATGCCATTTTCGGTAAATATTTGTTTTTTTGTTCTTCACTACCAAAGTCCCAAATTGGATACATTGCTAGAGAACCCTGCACACTTGCAAACGAACGGAGACCAGAGTCACCACGTTCTAGTTCACGGCAAATGACACCGTAAGCAACGTAGGAAAGACCCGGGCAACCATATCCTTCTAGTGGTGCGCCAAGTACCCCCATTTCACCAAGTGCTACGCGCCATTCGTCAGGAAAAACACCCTCGCTGCAAGCCTTTTCGATTTTTGGAATTACTTCATCATCAACCCAGTCGCGAACCATATCGCGGACCATTATTTCCTCTTCACTAAGTTGTGAATCAAGATCATAGAAATCAAGTGCTTCGTACACCATCTCTGTCACCCTTGACTATCTGCGGCCTGCAACGGCTCATCAATGCTCCGATTGAGTCTGTTGCTTCACTTTTTAGCACCCTTTCTTGCTTTACCTTGCGATTTGCCTTTACTCGCTTTAGCCGCCTCTCTCTTTGCAGCCAAACGACCATTTGACCAAGCCATGTATCTTTTCTGTAAAGCGGGAGAACTCATGTAAATCAATCCTAGAACAACACCTGGCACTGCGATAATAACAAGCATCGGAGCAAGGGATGCAGCTAGGTTTTCTGAAATTGTATTTTGAGGAGGGTAATAATACACCACACGACCGTAGGAAGTGATTGCATATCCTTCATCAGAATTGATTGACCAGCCACCTACAATTGTCTCTCCGCTAAGTGATGCATCAACCCCCGAAGCATCTGAATTTTCCAACCATGGATAGGCTAAGCCCATTTCATCAGTACCAGCTTTGATATCCCAATCAACCCA
>JAQXFA010000019.1 GCA_029250565.1 Candidatus Thalassarchaeaceae archaeon | reverse complement strand
GGTCATTCCTTGATTGGTCAGAAGTATATGGTATCCATGTATCTGGAGTTAAACTAAATGCATCTGGTGGGAGACATCTTGTGATGTTTATTCTTTTATCAATTGATTATATGATTATTCAAACGGTAATTCGTATTGTCGGCATTAATCAAACTATACGGGAAGGGGTTGCTGTTGCAGGAAAAGACCCTGAAATGGCTTTTAGGCTCGGTTATAGAGCAACCACAAAACTTGCTGAACTAGCATCTGATGGTAGTAACGATATTGCAAGCAGAACTCAAATGATTGAGGCTCTAGGTATGATTGGAGACGTCAAAGGGGCACCCCCCTTAGTTGAGATATTAGCCGAAGATGAACTACACACTGCAGCAACTGCATCACTAGTAATGATAGGGCATTTTGATTCTTTAATCAAAGGAATCCGTCATGAAAACCCACTTGTCAGAAGAGGTTGTGTCACAGCCTTAGGTCGCTTAGAGGATTCGGTTGCTAATGAAATTCTAGCAGAAGCGATTCATGATTCAGATTCAGGTGTAAGGAAGTTTGCCCATCAAGCAATCGGTAGAAGTTCCCACCCCTCCGATATACCACTTCTAAAACAAGGGTTGCTCGATGATAACCTAGAAGTTCGTTATTCGGCCCTCAAACAATTTTCCAACTTTTCTGGAGAGAAGGCTATGGAGGCAGTTATAATTGCGGCGAAAGATGAATCTGCTTCCATTCGAAGATTGGCAGTAGAAATCCTAGCTAGATATCCGTTTCCTGCTGTTGTACCAATACTTGCTTATGCGATGCAAGATGAAGATTCGGAAGTTGCAGCCGCGGCAAAGCGTTCAGTAGAACACTTAGAATCACTAGTTGAATCTGGAGCAGTATGATTAATCATCTATACATGAACAAAAATTAGTATTCATTCAGCCATATAAGATGAATATCAATGAGAAAATCAGTTCATAATTGTTGATTATTTCCTGTACTATAACACCGAACACTTATCCGTGACACTTACGGGTCGCAGTCTGAGTGGAACGCATGGCTGAACATGGACATGGTAATTGCCCCCACTGTGAACATCAATTGGATGGGCTAGAAGCAGTATGCCCTGCCTGCGATGGCGACCTATATGGGGTGCCTTCAAAAATCACTCAAGTTAAGGAAAAGGTAACAGAAATCGTTCAAAAGGTAGAGTCCGAAGTTAGAGACGCTGTATCTGCTGATGGGGATCTTGTTGGTTCGGTCCAAAAAGTAAGTCAACAAATTGGTGACCATGTTGTACCAGTTTTTACAAATGTAAAACAAGCAGGAACAGATGCTGTGGAAAAAGTCAAAGACAAAATCAGTGGTGATGCACCACAACAATCTATTCAACAAGATTTTGGTGATGAGGATGAAGATTTAGAATCACTAATAACTCAAGGTGAATTACTAGTATCTGAAGGACGAGAACAGCAAGCACTGAAAATATTCAACAGAGTAATTGCATCCGACCCAAGTAATGCAATGGCATGGTTCAACAGAGGTGTCATACATGAAATGGGTGGACAAGTTGAAGAAGCCACAAAAGCATTCAAAGTTTGTTTAGATATGCAATCAGATCATGGCCCCGCAGCGGCTAATCTAGCGGTACTACTTGACAGAACAGGAAATAATTCAGAGGCCGCAATCTTTGCCCATAAAGCCTTGAAATCATTCCCATCTCATCCGGATTTGGCACGTATCTCAAGTCAAGGACCACCTAGTGAACCAACAGTTACTGAAACCGAGGTTGTTGCAGCCCCTACTGCTGAGGAAACTAGCGCCCCTGTAGTTGAACCCGAGCCTTCACCCCCGGCTATTGAAGAGCCTGTTGCAGCACCCGCGATTGATTTGGATGCGATTGTTGAAGAAGCAGCAAATTTGATCAAACAAAATGAGCCTGAACAAGGATTGGAACTGCTTAGAGATTTACTTCACAACGAAGCCGCAGAACACCCGAGGGCATGGAGAGTAGCAGCTGCCTCAATGGCTCGATTATCACTTATTGATAATGCAATTGAGGCTTTTACTTACGCACTAGACTTGGATAATACTGATGCTGCATCATGGTATAATCTTGGAGCATTGCACCGTAGAAACGATCACGAAGAAACTGCAATCACATGTTTTAATGCGGCTTTAGGATTACGTCCTGATTACACAAAAGCATCGGCATCACTGGCTGAAATACACACTGCTAATGGTTCACTATCCTTAGCAATCGAATCTTGGAGATCCTTACTTACACATGAGCCAGACCACACAGGCGGACCAACTTTTGCGGGTATCTTAATCGCTATTGCTGAAGGAGAAGGTGAAGTATTGGAGATGGCAACAGAAATCCCCACTACGATACCAGAAGGACCTGAATTGGCTTCTGAAGCATTGAAGTATATACCAGATAATGGTACTACCGAAAATGTCAAACTCCGTGCTAGAGCCATGACTTTATCTGGTTCGTATCCTGAAGCAGTGAAGGCTTGGAGATCCTTAATTGAAACGGACCGTGATAACCCTGAATTGTGGATTGGCATGCGAAAAACATTCATTGCCGCTGGAGACCAAGCAACTGCAGAAAAATGTAGAACTAAAATCGCTTCACTAACCGGGGAAACCACTCCCGCACTAGAGGTTAGTGAACCACCGGCTGAGGTACATTATGAACCCGAGCAGGCACAAGAACCCGAACCTGTTCCAGAACCGGAAGTTGAAGCACCAATTGAAGAAACACAACAGGTGGAAGAAGAGGCTGAAACCGAAGAAGTTGCATCCCCTGAAGAAGTTGCTTCCGACGACCCATGGGCAGATGATCCGTGGGGGGATGTGGATTCACAAACCGATTCCAACGAGACATCAGATTCTATTACAGAGAAAGAAGAACAAACAGCAGAACAGGTAATTGCTGCCGAAGAAATTCTAGATACTACACCTGAACCTGAACCGGTTGAACGAGAAGAACCATCTCCTGAAGTAGACCTGGCAAAGGCTGCTTTGGATGTCGCATCAAATACACCTGCCCCTGAAATAATAGGTTCAGGGAAAATTGACAGTAGTTCAATTTCAAATCAAGATGTACAGTGGTATAACAAAGGACTCACACTTCTTACTGAAGAGAAATACACCGAAGCTCTGGCTTGCTTTGACCGGGCACTACCAACATTTGTCAATGATGATGAAATGGTTGTAAGGATATTAAATGCTAGAGGTAATGCATTTTACTATCTAAAGAAATTTAGCGACTGTATTGACGCATATCACGAAGCAATGAGAATCAATCCTTCTGGAGTAACCGGTGCAACCCTATACAATATGGGCACAGCATATGCGGAAGTTGAACGCTATGCTGATGCAATAAAATGCTTTGAACAGGGTATGTCGGAGAAGAGAGTCAGCCCACTTGAGGGTGACCACGCTAAGATGGCAAAGGAGCAAATTCGCCGATGCAAACTACTTCAAAAGGAACAAGAAAAGAAACTTAAACGCCTCTCAAGGATGAAGAGTTAGAACATTAAAAATAATTATTCTAATGGTTATTATTCGACCATCTTAGTTTCAAGGTAGACTTACCGTGACGGCTACTGACTTTGAGGTCGGCGTGTTGCTGCCTTCTGCTACACTATCCAACGGTACTAGCACATTTGCTTCTGGGAAGTATGTACAGATATCGCCTTTTGGAATTTGATAAGGCACCACCTTCCATGAGGGCGCAGAAATCGAGCGATCTTGAAAATGGCTTGTCAAATCCACTTCATCACCCGCTTTGATTCCAAGTTCGGACATATCTGAAGGGTTCATCAAAACTACTCTGCGAGCCCCATAAATACCCCTGTAACGGTCATCCATGCCATATATGGTGGTATTATACTGGTCGTGACTGCGTACTGTCATCATAGTGAATTGACCATTCTGAGAAACGGCATCAGGTAACCCATGGACTGTGAAATTAGCCTTACCTGATTTGGTGTCCCAAAAAGGGCCATCTCGTGGCCCATTTGGCAGATAGAATCCACCATCAACACGCACGCGGGAATTGTAATCCTGGAAACCAGGAATTACCTGCTCAATGACATCTCGAATCGAATCATAGTCTTGCAATAGGCCGGCCCAATCAAACGGTTCACTTCCAAAACAGGCAGCACCAATACCTGTTACAATAGCAGGCTCAGATAGTAAATGTGTACTAGCTGGTTCAAGAGAACCCCTACTCTTGTGAACCACACCCATGCTATTCTCAACTGTAACAAATTGTTCTCCTGACAATTGTCGGTCAATCTCTGTTCTACCCAAGCATGGTAGGATAAGAGCCTCTCTTCCTGTCACCAAATGAGAGCGATTCAATTTAGTAGAAATCTGAACTGTTAGGTCAACATTTTGTATCCCTGTAGCAACCTGTTCGGTATCAGACATAGCGGAGACTATGTTACCACCCATGCCCATGAATAGGCGGACTTTTTTGTCAAGCATCGCTCTGACGGCTTCAACGGTGTCATATCCACCTTTGTTAGGGACAGTGATACCTGTTGCTTTTTCAAGTTGGGCAACAAATTCTGGTTTAGGATTATGTTGGATACCAACGGTTCTGTCACCTTGGACATTTGAATGGCCTCTAACTGGGCAGGCTCCAGCCCCTGGGCGACCAAAGTGGCCACCCATTAGAAGGAGGTTTACAATCTCCTGAATTACTGAAACGGAGTTCTTGTGTTGAGTCAGTCCCATAGCCCAACAGATGATTAGATTCTTTGAGTTAGAAACTGCTTTGCCCAACTTAATTACTCGTTCTTTACTAATCCCTGAACCGGTTACGATATCTCCCCATTCAGTTCTTTCAATCTCCTGTTTTAATTCTTCGAACCCTTCTGTGTGTGTATCTATAAAATCCCAATTTAGATTACCTTCTTCGAGAACGACTTTCATCACACCTTTCAACAATGCTGCATCGCCATTGATTTTAACGGGGAAATGATCATCTGCAATCTTAGTCCCAGAACCAAACATTCGCAGTACCTCTTGTGGATGTTTGAAACGACGCATCCCCGTTTCTTCAAGTGGGTTAATACTGACTACTGAACCACCGTTCCTTTTACAATTAGCAAGTGCAGTTAGCATACGAGGATGATTAGTACCAGGGTTTTGCCCGATGACTAGAATCAAGTCTGCTTTTTCAAAGCAAGATAATCGCACTGTACCTTTACCAATACCAATTACCTCAGTAAGTGCATAACCACTTGATTCGTGACACATGTTGGAGCAGTCTGGCAGGTTATTGGTCCCTATTTGCCGTGCAAGTGTACCCCATAGAAAGGCAGCCTCATTAGAAGTTCTACCACTCGTATATAGAACCGCTTCGTCTGCTGTATCTAGACTTCCAACTGAATCGGAAATTAATCTAAAGGATTCACCCCAAGTAATCGGCTCATAGTGATTAGAACCATCTCTAAGAAACATCGGCACAGTTAATCTACCTTGTTTATCAAGCCACATATCAGATTGTTCTGAAAGAAATTGAACTGAATGTTCTGCAAAAAAAGCAGCGGTGACTCTTTTTGTCGTTGCCTCGGTGGCAAACGCTTTTGCACCATTCTCGCAGAATTCAAATCCGCTACGGTGATTATCAGGATCTGGCCAAGCGCACCCAGGACAATCATAACCATCGAACTTGTTGACCGTTCGCATCGCGCCCCATGTGCGACGCATTCCAGCTTCTCCCAACCCTATTCCAAATGATTTAGAGACTCCTGCAAATCCTGCTGCTACTTGCTTTGGTTTCCCTATCTTTAGCCGTTCCTCTTGGTTAGGGGTAGTTGCCCTGGTATCTCGTTTCGCCATCTTACTCAACTACCTGATAACCCACTTATTCAAATCGCTCGCCGTAGACACCCCTCTAACAACTTCACTATCCAATAAGTCTCCAGGCCCCGGTATGGACATTAAATCGGTTACTGCGTAGAAAACCAATCAAGGTGAGGCCGGCTTCTCTAGCGGCATCAACTGCCATAGTTGAAGGGGCTCCAAGACCAGCAATTACTGGGATTCCAGCTAATGCTGCCTTTTGTATCAATTCATAACCAATTCTACCTGACAACATTAGAATTTGTTTTTCTGCTGGTAAACCATTTGCAATCAACCTTGAACCAATTAATTTGTCCAAAGCATTGTGCCTACCAACATCTTCTCGAACAGAAACTAATTTTCCTTCGAAGTCAAAAAGTGCACAAGCATGTAGCCCACCAGTGGTTTTGAAATGGTCCTGAGAATCAGTGAGTCTTTGTGGTAGTTGAGTTAACAATTCTGGAGACACCCATTGTTCGTCTGAGATTGTTAAAAGGCTGGGAATAATTAACCCATCAAGTGTATCTCTACCACATAATCCGCAACTAGATGTGATTGGGAATTTACGCTCATT
>JAQXFA010000018.1 GCA_029250565.1 Candidatus Thalassarchaeaceae archaeon | reverse complement strand
TCAATGAGACAAGGTTTAGCATCTCGTGAGATTTCTACTGATGAAGGCCAAACCACGTTGGGTCAATTTGCTGGCCACGATATTCCATTTCTTTATGTGTTAAGCCATCTAAATTCTGAAAATCATTACGACCAATCAATGCATGATCAAGAAATTGAAGAGGATGTTCCATCAGTTGACTTGTATCGTAAAGTCCTACATCGTGCTTGGAACGATGGACTGATTACTGCCGATGAAAGAGGGATGCTGGATGACATTTCTTTACATCTCGGTCTTGAGCCCGATAGTGTTGATAAGATTGAATCTGAAGTTTCCTCAGAGCGTGTTGATTCCCCTGAACAACAAATAGACACTTATCTAGAAGTGTTAGAAGTTGCTTGGCAAGATGGCTTTATTTCTGATGATGAACAAGCAATGCTGGATTCATTAGCTCGCTCCCTTGGACTTGATTCTGAGTATATCGCAAAAGTGCAATTAGAGTGGATTATTCGCCATTCGTAGATAGGTGGGTTGATTTGGCGTCGGCCTTTCGCGAGGCCTGAAAGGGGTAGGCGCGGTGCTAGACGAAGTAGTGCAAAACGAGATTGACATGTTGCGGTCGCTTCACGAAATGGTTGTAAACCCCGAAGAAAAACCCGTTCTTTTGATGGGCGACGTAATTCTTGACCGCTACTTTCACGGTTGGGCAAATCACCTCAATTCATTCGCGCCGGTTCCAGTTGTAAAAGTGATTAACAAAACCGAGAGTGCGGGGGCTGCTGCTCATATCGCTAGAGGATTAGTGAACCTAGGGATGAATGTCAGATTTTTCTGTATTCTCGGTGGTGACGAAAATGGTCAAATCATTGCCCAGCAATTGCATGAAGAGAGAGTGGATACTTCAGATATCAGAATCGCTGCTCATCTTCAAACCGTTTCAAAAACTAGAATTTATGGTTCACGTGAAAGTTTGATTGACCGTAATCAATTAATTTTACAGTTTGATGAAGAATCCAATGAAGATTACCCTGAAGGGGTTATTGACAAATTAACAAAGGCTGCTTGTTCAGCTCTGCCAGGTTCTTGTGCGGTTGTTCTCAGTGATTATGGGAAAGGTGTGGTTAGTGATGATGGCGCCGCTGAAGTAATTGCTGCAGCTAAGGCGGCAGAAGTACCCGTGATCTGTGACCCTAAATTGACAGGGCTACACAGGACTGTAGGTGCTACAGTGGCTTTGTTCGAAATACGCGGATTAGAATTACTAAGGAGGCGCAGCAATCTCCCTGATGCTGAATCAACTGCGGCACACTTCATCAAAGAACATGATTGGCAAGGAATGCTAGTCTTGGGTGGAGAAGATGGCACTACACTGTATCAGAAAGACGAGGATCCGCTGTTTTTGCCATGTTTAATTGAAGTTCCACAACAACTCATAGGATTACATGATGCTGCCGCAACAGCACTTGCTTGTGCATTAGGCGCAGGCCGAACTCTTGCTGAAGGTGCACGATTAGCAAATGCTGCTTGCGAGTGTGTCCTTGCTGTAGAAACTAGTCGAGTGGTTCTCAACCGCAAAAAATTGATGACTAGGCTAGATGAATTATCATGGCACTTCCAGATTTCAGACAGATGAGGGGATTTAGATGAATCCCTCAACGCTGAGGTTCCAGACTTTGACACAAAAACGATATCATGAGGGATTGAAATGAGTTGGTGGATAATGCCAACTACTGCTGATGTAGGTATCCGCGCATTTGCTGCTACAAAAGAATCAGTAATCCAAGAGGTTACATTGGGTATGCAGTCAATTCTGCTATCTGAAAAAGGAGAACAAGAACTGTCAGGGCTTACAAGACACACAGGGGAATGGAGTGTAGAGGCGGCCAATAGTTTGGATAATACCATGGTTGCATGGCTTGAAGAAGTACTTTATCAAGGCGAAGTTGATGGTAGGTGGTTGGTTGATTTACAAATACAATTAACCGAGGGGTCACTTAATTCCCAAGTTTCATTTGTTAATGGGGATGAGGTCGAAAGAGAGGTTGAAATCAAAGCAGTTACTCGTCATGAACTCATACTCTTCGAGGTTCCAGCAGGTATTGAATTTCCAGGTGTTGCCCCTGATATCCCTACATTTGAAGGCCCAGGGTGGGTTGCCCAAGTTATTTTTGATATTTGAAAATGAAAAGTGGGCGCGCCCGAGGTGGACGCTCGTTACCGTTTTCGAGAATGCCTCCGTCTTCTCAACCCCGGTACCCCAAGGCACCCAAGGTTCCGGGTTGGGCTGCTCCATTCCTGGCCTCACCTGATTCCCCGGCTAGCGGTGTTAGCAGATTCCTTCCGGAATCCGTTCTTCCAACCTGAGTCACTTGGGGGCGAGGTGTCAACGTCCACGGTTGCTTCGTCCACGGTTCGTCTGCGCCGCCCCCGGGCTTCGGATCACCAGTTGCGATTTGTGAAAGAGGGAACGCCAACTCCCCTCCTAGCCCAGTCAACCGGCGTTGGTTAGCCCATTTGAACCTCACGCTAAGTGTTCGAGGTTCGTGACGCCGTGTTCATTCGGCTTCGTATTTGGATGGGCAGCCAGTGATTATCTCATCTGCACTTAGAGTCCATTCCCCTGCGTGATTACTCAGAATACCTTTGATTGCTACAACTCTGCCTTCTTCAAATGCAGGAGGTATTGCGACTCCAGCGGCATTAATGGTTAGATTATGGGAATCTCCAGTGATTAGGAAAGTCCGGTTTACTGAATCAAAAGAACCGATTGCAACAGTGCCTCGCAAGTGTAAATCGTCATCATCGAATTGAGAAGGGGAATCCATCACTTCATCAACACTATACTGGATCGCTGGTTCATTTCCGACCATAACTAAGGCTAATGAAACAACAACGAAAACCCCGATGATTCCTAAGCGGGTACGTCTGCTGAGGGCCATGTCTAACTCCGTGAGCGCCTACTCAATAAATTTGACCACTAACCATGATGGTGTCCGAAGTCACTTTGTTGTAGTAACCAATCACCTTCCATAACTGGCCCTTGTCGGCAAGTCAAACGGTTACCAACCATGCATAAACCGCAAACTGCGATAGCACAGGGAAGGTATCTTTCCATGGCAGCATAACATTCAATGCCTGTTTTAACAGCCATTTCAAGCACTGGTTTCATCATTGGTTCAGGGCCACAAGTAAGTAGTGTACAATTGTCAGAATCTACACCTTGGAGCAGTTCTTCAAGAGGTTGCGTGGGGTAGCCATGAATTCCTTGTGTCCCATCATCAGTAGTAATGGTGAGTGAGTCACAAAGCCCCTCCATACGTTGTACGTAATGTGCTTCGCTAGCATTTCTAAAACCCATGATTGCGTGTATATTCACACGGTCCCCGAGTTTATTCCTTGCTTCCTTAGCCATCATGTGCATTGGGGTTGAGCCAATACCTCCTGAAACAAGAATCAGGGTACTTCCTGATTTTGGTGTTGGGAAAGTTGTTCCAAATGGTCCTCTTAGCGCCAACCAATCCCCCTTAGACATGCGAGTTAATTCGCCACTCTGGCGACCCAAGTCTTTGATTGTGAATCCCATGAGTGTGTTGCCCACTCCCCCTTCATCGGCTGCAGTGCTTTCATCAATTCCGGTTCGATCAATTTTGATGTCCCCTACACTGTATGGCTTTTCAGAGTTGAAATTAGTTCTACTCATTCCCCCTTCTGCATCGTAAGGATTCCAACACATGAAGAATTGTCCTGCTTTGTATGAAGTAGCTAATTCTTCTGGTACTTGCAGCCAAACTGT
The DNA here is from genome assembly GCA_029250565.1 of Candidatus Thalassarchaeaceae archaeon. GTDB lineage: Archaea > Thermoplasmatota > Poseidoniia > Poseidoniales > Thalassarchaeaceae > MGIIb-Q1. The sequence goes on along the minus strand of JAQXFA010000018.1, from coordinate 3,503 downwards.
CACTACGCTTTCCGCTTCATGAACAATTTCCATAATTGGCAAAGGTATAGGTGCTGAGATTTTCCCAGATTTATTGAATTCTTTTCCCATCCTTTCACAGCATGCATCTGCTAATTTTTGTAGGTCAAAGTCTGCACTTCGAGTATTTGGTGAAGTTGAGAGTGTCAATTCAAACCCTCCATCGAATCAAGTGCAATTCCCCGCATACTCTCAAGATTATCATATCCTTGCACATCCATGAATTCATTTAATTCATCTTCTATTTCTTCGAATATATCTGCATCACCATAAATGAGCGCACTGCCGATTTGTACTGCTGAAGCACCAAGCATGATGAATCGAGCAACATCAAGTCCAGTAGTAATTCCACCCATCGCTAGAATCGGTGCGTTAGGGATTTCACCTCGACGCATTGCTAAAGCTACTTCAGCGACCTTTCTTTGAGCGATAGGACGGATCGCAGGCCCTGACATCCCACAAAGGAGATTTCCGATGATAGGCCGTCCTGCATATGGGTCAACTTCCAAAGCTTATACGGTGTTGATGAGGGAAACACCGTCTGCACCCGCTTCTAAGGCCGCTCCTGCCTCCAAAGAGACTTGAGCGGTGTTCGGGGTCAGTTTGGCATAGACGGGGATTCCTACAGCCTGTTTCACGGCTGAGATATATTCTTTGATTAATTCAGGTTGTTGCCCAACTATTAGGGCCCGACTTCCTGGTTTGGAGTGAGGGCATGATAAATTCAATTCCAAAGCGGTTGCTCCTGCGGCCTCCATTTTCTTTGCAATATCTGCAACGGTTTCCGAATCGGGGCCGAAAATAGAAACCAACATTGGTTTAGAAAATTCATTTTGTGACATCATTTCAGTAAATGATTCCACGCCGGGATTAGGAAGGCCCATCGCGTTTAGCACAACAGAATCAGTTGCTTCCACACAAACTGGTCCTGGATATATTTCTCTTGCATCAGGACCAATGCTCTTTGAGACCAACCCGCCACACTTACTGGCTGCTACTCGATGTAGGGCCGCAGCGGTGCCACCTTGGACGCCACTTGCTAACATCAAGGGGTTTGCTAAAGCCAATCCGGGCACTTCAACGCCGAGTTCTGCCATCCTGCTCAATACGGCGGCTTAGCCGACACTCTTCAAGCGTTGCGACTCATCGGCGCGCTTATGGCGGCTAGGGCGGGCTCACTTGGGGAAGCAGCTCGGCGGCTCCTAAAGTGCGAAAATACACGTTTAATAGTCCCGATTGAGATTATTTACGAGGCGCAAAAAATGGCTCTGCAAATTAGTGATGAGTTACCCAGCTTAGTTCACGAACCAAAAGTTGAGTTGGGGGCAGAAGAAAATATAATTCGAGCAGTGTCGCCAAATGGTTCGCTTTTTGTTTTAGGTGGGGTTGAACAAAGTCTTGACATTGTTTGGGTGCCAATTGGTAGAGATGAATTGGAGGATGTATGGCGTAGATTTGAACAAATTGTTTCAGATCTTTTGTCTGTTGGTTATCCGGGTTGTATTGATTGTGCAGGTCCGGCTGCAACTGAACCTTGGGACGAGTCTCAAAGTCGTTCGGGATTTTGAAGTCGGCTTGGAAAAAAGAAAAATTATTGCTTTGGCTTGGGGAACTACGTTCCCCTGACGGGGTTATTATCATCCAGCCTTCAACATTGTTTATCTAGGGTTGATAGGGCGGGCAGAACTTGGATGCGGACAGAGTCGTTGACAATCACAATTAGTCATCGGCGATTTCCTCGCTCGCGAGCGCACGTACGCGAAGCGACTTCAATAAACAGCATTATTGGAGGCATAAAATGTGCCTGGAGGAGTATCCATGAAAATGCTAATAGTTGAATCAAAAGCCAAAGCCAAAACAATACAAAAATATCTCGGAAAGAACTACTTGGTACGAGCCAGTAACGGGCACGTTCAAGATTTACCAACGGGTAAACACAAGGACGCTCGAAAAGCGATGTGGGCATCAAAAGAAGATAGCCTACCACAACCACCTTGGGATTTTACAGAGCGGGCGAAAAAGACTGTTGGTATGCTTCAAAATGATGCTAGTAAAGCAAATGTTGATGAAATTTTACTAGCAACTGACCCTGACCGTGAGGGGGAATTCATCGCTTGGAGGCTTAGTGAATTACTAGGTGATATTGCACCTTGCCGAAGAATTATTTTTCATGAGATCACAAAGCCAGCAATAGATGAAGCAATTGCGGCGGCATCTGAGATTGACATTAATTTAGTAGATGCTGCAAAGGTGCGAAGATTCATGGACAGATTAGTAGGTTATAGAACTTCAAAATTTGCCCGTTCGTGGCGCTTGAAATCAATGGGTCGGGTACAGACGCCGACTCTTGGATTCGTAGTAGACAAAGAGTTGGAACGGGAAGCATTCGTCCCAACCCCATATTTCGCAGTTAAAGCAGATGCTCAAGGAATTAATTTCAACGCTAGGTTTCATGAATCGGATGATGAAGATGCATGGCGTGATCAAGATGGTAAATTTGATTCTAGCCGAACAAATGATGAGACTCTAGCTAAATCAGCATACGATTCTTTGGTTTCCGAAGATAATTTAGTAATATCTAACAACAAATCTTCAACATACACGAGGAGAGCCCAGCCACCTTTTACTACCGATGCACTTCTACAGTCAGCGGGTAGTAGGTGGAGTAGTTGGACTCCTAAGAGAACAATGAGAGTAGCCAGTGAATTGTATAACGCCGGGCATATCACATACATACGAACAGATTCAACTCGTACTAGCGGGACAGCACGTGCAACAATTAAAGAATTAATTGAGAAAAAATGGGGCGGTGACCACATAGGTACAGGGGTACTAGGTAAGAAAGATGATAGCGCTCAAGATGCGCACGAAGCAATCCGTCCAACAAGGCCCGATGTGCTTGCACCCGAGGGGATTGGTAACGATGAGTTACAACTCTATCAATTGATTTGGGCACGATTTACTGCTAGTCAAATGAATAATTCTGAGTACCAACGCCGTTCCTTAGTTGCTGAAGTTAAAGGATTTTCAAAGACATTGACAGGCACATATTCATGGCGTACTCATCCTGGGTGGGAAGCCGCGTTTGAAAACATCGCAACATCTCATCCAAAAACATCTGAACCGGCTTTCAGCATTGAAGAAGGAGAATCTTTGAAGATTGATAAGAATGAAGATAGCCCTTCCTATATTGAAGATGAGACAAAACCCCCTAGGAGATACCGCCAACATAGTTTAGTTGCAGTCATGAAAGATCAAGGCATAGGTCGCCCATCAACTTATGCTACTACAATTGCTAAATTATTGGAACGAAAGTATGTATCTGACGAAGGTGGTTCACTTGTTCCAACAGAACAAGGTCGTTTGTGTTGGTTAGAAGTTGCTCCAATGTATACAAGTCAAGATGATGAATCTCAAGTTTCTTTCTTATTCTCGGCAGAATTTACAGCAGGCATGGAGGAGAGCGTTTGGGATCGGCTGTTGGC
>JAQXFA010000017.1 GCA_029250565.1 Candidatus Thalassarchaeaceae archaeon | reverse complement strand
TATCGTTATCACCATCGTTCTTAATCACGATGTCAAATAATACATCCTCTCCAGCGTCCACGGAATTTCTTACATTCCCGGTCATATCGGTCGTCGATTCTCGCGGTGAATTTGCTCCCATCAACCAAACCTCATAATCGGCTCGGGCGTTGGTGTCTTCCACCGGTTCACTTTCATTCAATTCTATTGGGTTCAGGCTTGCTACGACGCTCATTAACATCAGCAGCACTAAAACCAAACTTGTTACTCTCTTCATGTCACAGTCCTCCCACTAAGGGATTGTCCCACCTGTTCAATTCATATTTATACTATGCGCGAGTCTTTGTTAGGTAATTCTCTTGTAAACGCACAATCATATTGATTTTGGTGCATACAGTTTGTATCATTCAATGTCCCGTAGGGCTTCAGCAGGGTGGATAGATGCAGCCCTTCTTACGGGCCAAGCTGTGGCCAAAATTGTAAGCAAATAAGCACCTAAAATAATCAGCGTAATCTGCCCCCAAGGAAGCACGAAATCTGCCCCTTCATCCTTGAGGAATTTGACGTACAGTTGGTAGTGGAAACCAACCCCTACAGCAGCCCCATTCAAGATGCCCAGCAAACTAACCCAAGTCAACTCTGTAAGATACCCTGCAATAACCATACTGCGCTGGAATCCAAGAGCCCTGAGTATCCCTGTTTGGTGGGCCCGTTCAGACACATTTCGAATGGTAATTACTCCAAGACCTGCGATCCCAACTATTAGCCCTAAAGCAAGGAATGCTTGTAGAAGGCTGAACATAGCAAAAATGAATGATTGGATCTCTTTGAATTGAACTTCTATTGCAAATACAATTGCACCTTCTTCTACCAATTCAAATTGAAGGATTTTTGCGACTTCTTCCTGTTCTTCAAGAGTAACATCTGGTGGAAGTGAGAACCAGACTGAGGACGGGTTTGCTTCGAAACGCTCAATTGCAATTGGTTTTGCAACACTTACTCCACTCGCAAACCATCCGCTTTCCTCGTTCATTACTGCACCAATAAAGAAAGTAGCGTTAATGGCTGGGTTGAAAGGGTCCTGGACAATTATTGCATCACCAATATTCAGGCCCATGCCTTCGGACACCACACCGCCCTCGCCTTGATACGATTCCACAGCCATAGTGTAATCAATTACAACAAGTGTATCATTTTCAAGGATGGCATTCCAGACCTCTTCATTTGTATCCCCTAAACTTGGTTCCCATGAATATAATGGCAAACCGCTTAAACTTGTAAAATTTGAATCAAAACCGCGAATATTCGTATACATTGATTTGTTTTCTAAATCGGTTTCACCTTTCTGATATACCTGAACAGTTGCGGTATGCATCGTTGCAATACCATCGAAATCGGATGATTGCAGTTCGCCCAAATCCCATTCACTAGAATTATCTCCAAGGTCTAAATCACCGAATGCAACGATTTCCCATTCACCACGTGCATCCTCGCCAATATCACCAAGCCAGTTGCCGACAAGTGCGGAATATCCCGACAGGACTACTACAGCAAAAACCACCAAACTGAACATCCCCATGGTCATTGCAGTCCTGAAAGGTGTTGCTAGAGGATAAGCAAGTGCGGTTGGTAACACCGATGAAAGACGGCTTGAGATACGGGTGCCTGCTTTTGCTAACGAGCGGGCAATCATTGGCGCTAAACTGGTCAATAACAACACACCTGCACCAACCAAGAATAGACCCAAAATAATGAATGATGCATCACCTAGTTCCCAACCATCTCTTATTGGGTCAGTCCAACTCCCCCAACCGAACATCAGTAATCCTAGAATCGTCATGGTTAGGCGTGGAGTGAGGACGGTGCGTGAAATCCTTGTACCTTTGATTGATAGTGATTCGGGCAATAATTTTGAAAATATGAAGTAAAGAGGCGGTACTAACCCGAAAAGGAATAGGAAACCAGCCGTTAACCACCACGCATGTCGACTACCAGTTTCAGGATCACCTATCATGAAAGCAAGCGCTGCAGAAACTATCGCTGAACCCAACATAAACAGTGAGATGAGTATGGTCCACCAAGGTAGAGAACCTTTTATTCTAGTCGGTATATCCCGCATTGCGGCCACTACATTGAGCCTTGAAATGTAAATTGAAGTTGCCATTAGCGTCATGAAAGTAACTAGGAAACCTATTGAGAATCCACTCAAAAGGCTGTGCCATTCCCAAGAAAATAGGATTCCTCGTTGGAAAGTTTGAGAGAGGACTCGGTCAAGACCTAACATCAATAATTTGGCTACACCAATTCCTATTATCGCTCCAACAGCACTTGAAACTAAGCCGATGAGGGTGCCTTCTATCACGAACATCCCTCGTAATTCTCCACGATGCATGCCAAGGGCTCTCAGCATACCCATCTCGGATTTTCGTTCATCTGCGAGCATGACAAAGAGATTCATCACAAGTAAAATACCTGCAAAAATGACGAATGAACCGAAAATTAGGAAGAGTGTGGAAAAATTAGCGCCAGAATCAGCAGTAGCTTCCCTAATCTCTGATTTTAGGGCGACTGTTCTGATACCAACTGATTCCGCTGTTGATATCTCGTCGGCCCAAGCAGTGATATTTACCTCTAATTTGGAGAAATTATCGTTGGAAACCAAGGCGAAGCCACTAACCATCACCATACTGCGAACTGTTTCATCACGATTCAGTAGTTGTTGAGCATCCGATATATTGAC
>JAQXFA010000016.1 GCA_029250565.1 Candidatus Thalassarchaeaceae archaeon | reverse complement strand
AAAGGAAAAGGCATCATAGATATTGAAATTGCAGAGGATGCTAACCAAGCATTCACTGCTCTTCAAACCGGTGCTTTTGATTTGATATTCATGGATATTCAATTACCTTGGACAGATGGTTTGCAATTGACAAAAGCAATTCGTGACCATCCACTTGTACGAAAAAGTCGGATTATCGCGGTGACAGCATTCTCAACTCCAGAAGATCGCCGCAAGGCGGCAACAGCAGGATGTGATGCATTTGTTCCAAAGCCGGTCCGTCGTGAAGAGTTGTATCGAGTGATTGATGAGCAATTAGCCGAGCGTGGCAACTGATTCGTTTAGCTCAAATTCCCTTTATTGTAGAAAGTTAACCGTTTTATTTTCATGCTTGATTACAATTCAAGGTACACGGAGTGATAGTCATGGTTGACATTAGTGATGTTGTTACCTTGTCATCATCTGGAGATGTTTCAATCGCCATTGAACTTCAACCTTCATCATCAAGTACGGAAATTTTGGGAATTAATGAATGGCGTCAACGATTGCAAGTAAAGGTCACTTCACCAGCTTTGAAGGGGGCGGCAAATCAAGACCTCATTGATTTGATGTCAGATTTTTTTGGCTTATCTAATTCATCAGTAAAATTAGATTCAGGAGCCAAAGATAGACGTAAACGCATATTACTTTCAGATACATCATTGGAAATAGTGGTAGAGAAACTTGAACATTATTTAGAGAATTAATATGTCAGCAGGGGTGGGGGATGAATGAGTCGTAAAAGCACAAGTGGGAATCCCACTCAAGATGTACGGTTTGAGAGTGCTGGCCGTGCATTGGCATTAGCCCGTGAAAGAAATCGAGATGTTGAGCAAGGTGGTTCCTCTTGTCCAGTATTAATTGAGGGAATTAAAGATGTCAAGGCATTACGAAAATTAGGATTCACCGGAGTCATAGAACAACTGAATAGAGGTTGGGACCGTAGTCGTTTAGTGGCATATTTATTTGAAAAATATGGTTGTAATAATCCAAATGATGGTGGCCCAGCCATCATATTATTGATGGATTGGGATCGTACAGGTGGTCGCATTCAAAATGACATGAGTATACGTCTAAGAGCAATGGATGTTTCATTAGACGAAGAGACACGAATCGAGTTAGTAAGGGCCATGAAGCCAGAAGGAAAGACAATTGAATCTTTGGCTCCTTTTGCTAGCGAATTACGTGAAAAAATGAGTTATCATGACCCTGATGGTTCAGATGAAGAGGAGTAATCCTCTAGTTGAATGATAATCCGTGCGCTGAGTTCTGCTTGAACCCCCTCGCGGATTTTTTCAAGGTGAAGGATTCGTTCATCAAGTTCTTTGGTTAGCCTTGTTATCAATCCGTTTTTCATTCGTCTCCAACGGTCATCCACAGCCGCACCGCCTTGTTGTTGGCGATAGACAGCAGCACGTATTTGTTCACGCTCTCGTTCTATTCTTTCCATCCACGAGCGTTGGACATTATGGCGCAACTCGTCCAATAGAGGGGCAAGCCTTGCCCTTTCATCTTCTAAGAGCCAACCATGAATCCTATCAAGAGCCCCCTCAATAATTTCTTCATCGTTTTCTTCAAACATTACTCGCTCAATTTCCTCAAAGGATTTCCATGGGTAGAGTGGTTGGTTGGGTATTGGCATACCATGTTTGTCAAGTACGAGCCATCTTCGAACAGCATGATTTGATAACCCAGCAACAATCCAATCAAGGCAGATTAGCATACATCCTTCTTCATCCCAATTCTTTGGCCTCATTGCTTTGAGTTGAGTAACGGGGGCGATTCCAGCGACTTTCCATCCGCTGATGGTGGCATCAGGGTTTGGTTCACCACCAATAGGTTCACGCAACCATTGGATAATTGGATGCCATGGAGCAAGTTGGATAAGGTCAGTCCTGTCCTTTGCCTCATCTCTGTCAATTGCAACTCCAATTATGTGTGGTCCTGCAGAGCCTGCTAACATTTCAATGTGCTTTTGCCATCCACTAGTCAACCAATCAGAAAGAGATTTATCATCACATCTTAATGCTAATTCATCAACGCTATATTGACTTAATTTCAAGTGCCAATAGCCATCAACTTTGTACACACTTGAATTTCGATCTCGTTGCTTTAATCTTGCTTTTACCCAGGCAATTAATTGAACCGGCTCAATACCAAGTTCCATGTTGATAGCGTCTTCCCTCAACGTTCGTATACCCGGGTCATTACCAAGCCATTCACGTTCTTCAGTTGCTCGTTCTGTTAGCCACCGCTCACGCTTTTCAAGTAAAGTGTCAAGACCGCCATCAACATTGGCAACTTCATCAGCATTAACGAGACTGTACCCACTGTGGCCTAAACGCTTGGCACGAGGATTGTTTAGTTCGGTTTGAGCAACAAGCCGCATGGCTTTGCCAAGTAGTGGGTCAAGCATTCCAATTGAATCTTCAAACAATCTTATTCGGTGGAATAAACGGCCTAGAATAGCAGCATCTATTGTTCCTTCAACTGCTAAATTGAGAATAGTAATCACATCTGCTTCCTGACCAAATCTATCAAGCCGGCCAATACGCTGTTCAATCCTCATTGGATTCCATGGCAAATCATAGTTGACAAGCCGATGACAGTGCTGTTGATCTAATCCTTCACTCCCCACTTCACTTGAGAGAAGTACATCGATTTCACCGTTAGCAAATTGATTACGCAAAACCTCTCTCTGGAGCATTGGAGTTTGTCCACTTAGGACCTTACAATTGACACCTTCTTCGGTTAATCGCCGATGTAAATAAGCAAGTGTTCCTCGGAAATGACTGAACAAAAGTATGCCTCCAACACGGTCTTCATCTAGGGAATTCAACATCCACATTTTCATCGCTTCAAACTTTGAGTCTTCATCTCCTAGTTCTTCTGCTGCATCAATCAATTCGTCAAGGTCACCAAAGCGACTCAGAAGTCTATGTTCGGCTTCTCGGATTGTACCATCATCTGCTTCATCTTGGCCTTCGGTTCCAAAATCAAAAGCAGCTCTTGCTGTTTGTCGTAATTGAGTTTGCACATGAGTAGCGAATGCTTGTAGGCAACTGCTAGCCATTCTCTCAGGCACAACTAGTGCCCAATCAAATCTATCCGAATCAGGATTTCTCAATTGCATCAATCTCCAAGTCCAGCGTCTAGCAGCCTCATACAGTCTCCATTCAGCAGCACTCAATTCAACATCCAATGTGATGGCTTCACGGGTTGCAAGGTGGAGGTCTAAATCCCTACGTCTTGTTCTAACAATTAATTCATTGAGTGGCCTGAGTTGACGAATTAAATCAGCAACTTCCAAGCGATTTCTTTGCAGAGATTCATCTCTCCAACCAAGGGGGTCGGAGCAGATTTCAATGGCTTGAGTCAAACGTGGATCATTTGTGAATCCCGGCGTCATATTCAGTATCTGTAGCGCACCTAAAGCCCCCTCAAGGTCTGGTATGGTTTGCGCTGTTGCATCCAAAGCAGTATTCAGCATCTGCATAGGTCTCATGGTTGCTTGGAAGGAAATAAAATCAGGCCATCTGTCAGGTGCTAGAAGTGAAAGTTGTACCCATAATTCTTCGTTTGAGAGATTGACTGGGGTGGCTGTTAGGAACAGTGTTTGCCGACTATGTAATGAAAGAATCTGGATAGCATCATGTAATCGACTACGAGGATTTCTGCAATGATGCGACTCATCAACAATTGTCAGAAGTAGGTCTGGAACCCCCTCTTCCATCAAATCCCTCAACAATTTTGATTGCCTGAAAATACCATGACTAGTGACTACGACGAGTGATTCCCCATCACGAATTCTATCCAAAGCCTGGTGCAATTTTTTACCACTATTTGCTTCAAATCCATCAAGGTCACAACGATGAAACATTTCTTGCAACCATTTCAATCTTAATCCACCGGGGCAAATGATGAGAACGCCGCCAGTTTCACCCATCGCGTGAAGGCGGCGTAAAACATGCAATGCCGACACAGTTTTTCCTAATCCGACTTCATCAGCAATTAGTAACCCATCCCAATTACTGGAGGCTAGCCTTGATGCTGGAAGGTGCTGATGTGGCTGGTCCACCCAGCGGCCAAAATTTAGTAATGGGCATAAATCAGATGGTGGAAATCTAATATCCAAATCAGCGCGAATTAGATTCCACTCAGTGGCACCTAATTTTGCGCCGCTGGCGCCTTCATTCCTACTACCTAAATCGCTCAACAGTGTCCTACCGCAAAGCGACCGTTCTTGAAGATGCGCGAATCAACACTGTAAAACAGTCAAAAAACGCCATTTTCCACAAACCGGAACTTCAGTAATAATTACTAGAAATTAACCAATGAGAATCCATTTAATAGGATTACTTTGGTAATTTCACACCTTGTTCTTTTACTGTGTTTAGCACTACCATTGTAGTAGACCGTTCAACTCCTTCAGTAGATAGAACGGTTTTAGTGAAGTCATCTAAGTCATCCCGATCACTCACCCGCGCAAACACCAAACTATCCATTTCACCAGTCACATCATACACTGCGAAAACCCGAGGGTCATCTGCAATCAAGCGCTGTACAGGTAGTAATTCTCCCTTGACAATTCGCAATCCGACAACGACGCTCATTTCCCAGCCAACTTTGTCAGCATCTAGGGTGACAGTATAGCCAGTGATGACTCCATTTTCTTCCAATTTTCCAAGTCGATTTGACACAGTCCCTAGAGCTACACCCACCATGTCAGCGAGTGCTCTCATTGAGAGTCGACCATCTCCTTGAAGCGCTTCAATCAGTTGCTTGTCAGTTTCATCCAAGTCCATTTTCCCACGTCCGGAGATTTCTCGCTTCGCAGGAGGTTTTTGAACGTTGTTGACAATTTACTGCTATTTTTTGGTCAGATGAGCACCAAACTAAGATAAAAACCGAAATTACCACAACATCTCCTGGGGTGAGAGCGTTTCATTCAATTTTATGAACAGGTAATTTGAGATCAAGAACCCAACCGCCCAATTCATCAACTTCAACTTCCCAATGAGTTTCCGCTTCATTGATTTCTTCTGTACTCCTCAGTTTTACAGAAAAATTCCGACTTGTTCCTGCTGGAACCAATTGCTGCTTTGGTATCCTTGACATCTTCCAAGGTAATGTTGCAGATGCTCCTTTAATTGTCAAATCGTATTTACCTGCAGTTACTTTTACTTCAGCAATCCATTCTTTCTTGATGTAACGTAGTGTTCCTGTTAGAAGTGGAAGTCCAACTTCTCTTTGGTAATCTTGACGTACAATAATAACAAGGCCAGCAACGATTGCAATCACTAAGAGAATGACTGGAAACATGCCTGCAATATTTGGGATTCTATCGAGGGTTTGAACCTGAGCATGGTCAATTCCAGAAATCGTTGCATTAAGGTCATCGACTAACATCACAGTCACTTCTAATCTCCACAAGTCATTGATAGTAAATGGGATTCCATCTTCTGCTAAGCGTTCAGAATCAATTACCTGAGTCCAGTTCGTGGTATTTCCTGCTTGGTGGTAAAATGAGGATGACCAACCATAGTGAAGAACTACATCATCAGCAGTTCCATTTCCAACAGGTGTGTGGTCCACGGTAACATACCAGCGCAAATTTAGTGACTCCGCTAAATCTACTAATGGTTCAATTTCAACCTCTAGTAATAGCCCAGCAGATTGAGTAATATCTGTTGTAGTTGTTTCATCATTCTCTTCTGTGGCGACAACATCAACACTGAGTGTCAATTTTGCTAGTGATGGAATCGTGGTGGAATTCTCAAGCGCCTCTCCATTCCTCCATTGTGAACAGGAATCTGCACCGAGTTTTTCTGCTCGCTGCTGTCCTGCTAAACTGCTTCCTTCACCATGAATCCAGTTTAGTGAAACATCGCTATCTAGTTTCTCAACTGCGTCAAATTCATCATCACAAATACTGTCATCAATAAAGGATTCAAAGACTGAAATTTCAGATTCAACAGCCTCCCCGCTAACATCATCTAAGTACTCATGAAACACAATAAAAGTTAGATTCATCAACACAAATGCGGCGATCATTACTGCTGATAATCGTTTCACAACGCCACCTCAAGTCCTAGTGCATAGGTTAGGAGAGTGCGTTCGCAATCGGGCAACATTAGAGTCAACTTGCCTCCTAACCATGCAGGTAGCCACCACATCACTCCTTCATGATTGAACCGCAGAACCACTCCTCCTGAGGTTTCGTCTCTAATGGTAGATATGGTCTCAGCGGCATCTTCCTTATCGGGACCACCTTTTAGCAAAATTTCCTTCAGGAGGTCGGCTTCTATTTCGTGTACACGATTAGATAATTTTACTGCTGTAATATGCATTCCTTTGGAGGTTGGTCTCTGTAAAATCCCTTTTCGTATTTCCCATGTAGGCAGTCCTGCTTGAATTACTTGGAATGGATGCCAATGGCAACCGGGAAGCTTGCCACCGCGTCTGAGCATTCTTTCACCAGCCCAAAACCAATCGTTAATCTCAGTGCTAACGGTGTAGATTTTACTTCCTCGAGTAAACATTTTTTCATAGTTAGCCCCCCATTCTTCGGAAATAGCCTCTAGCAAATCAGGGGTGGCGGGTAGTTCGTGGTTTTTTGTTGGCGGAGGTGGTTCACTAACCGGCCTTTCTGCCATTTCACTAGTTGGCATTAATGCTTGAGCTACTTCGCCGTCACCCACATGCTTGAAAGATGCCACAAAGAATCCACCAGAATCATTTTCATCATTCCAAATTCGTTGACAAAGAGGTAAAGCGGTAGCGATTTCAGTTTCTTCAGGCGGTAATAATCCCTTTTCATCTTCATCATTTTTTTGATTGAGTTGTGGCCAAGTGGACATACCATCACGGCTAACTAGCCCCGGACATTTTTCATCAATTTCAGTATCAACTAATGTCAAAAATTCACAGGTACGAAGAATCTCAGCAACTACGGCTTCATTTTCAATAGGGTCCATTGAACAAGTAGAGTAGACCATTCTACCACCTGGTGCTAGTAGCATTGCGCCTTTTCGGACTAAAGCAACCTGCAACGGATTCAATTTCCGTCCAGCCCGTTCAGTCCATTTTTCCCATAGTTCAGGATTCTTTCGAGTTGTCCCGCTACCTGAACAAGGCGCATCAATCAATATTCTATCAAAGCCAGGATTTGGACACCGAGGGAGATGTCGCCCATCATGACGAATAATTACCATAGATGTTAGTCCAACTCTCTTAGAATTTGATACCAATAAATTTGCTCGTCCGGGATTTGATTCGTTAGCAACAACAACTCCCTCATCATCAATTGCTTCACACAATTGAGTGGATTTACTCCCCGGTGCCGCACACATATCCAATACATGATGGCCAGCCTTGCAATCAAGCAGTTTTACAGGAATCATGCTAACCGCTTCTTGTCGAGTTATTCGACCTGAATCATGTAGGGCACAAAGCAGTATTTTTGCATCGTTTGATGGCCACTTCCCTCTTGGCCAAGGCATTACCCAACCTTGTCCCCCTCCACCTTCGGGTAACCAATCAATAGGCTTGCCACCTAGTGAATGAAGAATCTCTCTAACCCATTCCTGATCTTCCCGTAAGGGGTTTACACGCAAGGTTTCACTAAGTCTCGATTCAGCAGCCTCAATCCATGATTCGGAATCATTACGCCATGTTTGCACAGCCTTCCATAGGTCGCTTTTTGAAGGGTCTCCAAAGCCGAGTTTGCCCATTCATACCACCCCCATAACCGGTTGCACAAATCTTCGTGCCGGTCCCCATCCCTCAAGGGTTGTGGATGCGCTAACCCAATGAGCCATGCCCATTGTCGGCTACCACATGGCGGTAGGTGGTGGCGATGCTTTCAGCTTGCCCGCCACTCTGTTAACCGTCATTTTACTGTGGTCATTTTTACAGTGGTCTGCACCTTTATGGCTACCAGGGATGTCTGAAAAATATCCTGATAAAGCAAAATTTTTGCGCAATTTTGACCGCAGTTTAACAATCCTACCAGTGGTATTGGTTTTGCTTGTAGTCCTCGCTTTATTTAGGGCGCATTTTGTTCAAGATTTCACCCATGGTCATGTGGTAAATTTTGGAATTGATAATTCATCATCATGGCAAAGAATGTTACATGGTCCAGTAAACACTGTTGGCTCACCATGGTTAGGAATCATCATTTTATTTGCTATTACTACTTTAGTAAAGGAGTGTTTTGGTAACTCTGATTATTCATTATTTGATGAACATACAGCAGACCTTCGTGCCCGCGTATTAAGATGGCATGGATTTCTTTGGCCATTGATGCTGATTGGATTTATTCCTTCTGACGCATTTTCAGTGCACTCAGAATCACAAACTTTCATTGGCTCGCAAATTGCCCCACTTCAGACTTCAATTACTCTGATATTTGCTGGAATAGGTATGGGTATCTGGCCATATGCTGTGGCAAATTATTCGCAATCAGGCGATATGAAAAAAGGTGACAATTTTCTTTTAGCAAGTATAACTGCTGTGCTAGCATTATTTTTCCTTGCAATGGAAAACCTATCTTCACAACGAATTGATGAATTTGATGAACTAATTGCTTTGGGCCAAATGACCGAACTCGCTCTCACTATGTCGATGGTTGTTCTGTTATTGGGGTGGCCAATTTTCTTGATGTTATTGAGTAAAGTCCACGAAAAAAGAGGTATTGCCAAAGAAAGGCGCTGGCTTGGCTTAACTCGTACTTTATCTCATACACTAATTTTGATTTGGTTGTCAGGCGTAGTAATACTCGAATCTCTTCCACATATTGATGGTTGGTATAATTCATTTTGGCTGTCCTTGACTTTGATGCTCCCACTAGCAATTTTTGGAGTTGCTGGGACATTACTCCCTATTGTGGGATTAGATTCTAGACCACGACCAGAAGTTTGGGGTTTTTTCTTAGTGATGAGTTTAGCCATTCCTTTCTTGATAATTAGGGAACCGCTTACTGTAGTATTGATGCCAGGCCTGTTCATCTCAATGACAACACTGCCTCTGTTAGCAACTCACCTAGAATTACGTCCGAATCTGCCTATTCAAACTAGAGTAATGGAATCAGGTGTATTAATTGGATTAACAATTACAGCATTGTGGGGATTTCACCACATGTTTACAGGCGATTCTCTCGCCATTTCTTTGGGTATTGGAATAACTTTGATATTACCTTTGATCTCAATTCTTTTAGTTAACCGAAAAATAGCAGTTTCTTGAACAAAAGTGCCTAATTATAATAGAAAATTCGGTGTTAATGATTACCCTATCAAAACCACCTTTTCAAGCAGTTTTTCACCTGCAACGGTTATAGCACCGACAGTGCGCCTGCATTTCAGTTGACTGCGTTTAGTAGTCATCTAGATGGGATGCGAAATGACTGAAGAGAGTGAGCCAGCAGTAAAGCGACAAAAGAGGATTAGTCCGTTAGCCAAAGCCAACAAACAGGCTTTCAAAGCGGCTAGATCCAGAGCCGAAAAAACATCACAACAAATTGTCGAAGCGAAAGAAATCAGAACTCAGTTCAAGGATATTCACGAGCGTGCGGTAGAAAGCCAAGTTGAGCAAGGTCCACTAGTTCCTGTTGAGGCACAGATGGAAATTGAAGATGATGATTGGGTTTACCAGTCTGTTGACGAAGAGACACTTCGTGAATTGAGTCACCGAGTAGTTCTGCAAACTAGTGCAGGTAAGCGCAAAGTCCTATTTGAAACTCAAAATCTCAATGAAGCAATGGATTGTGCAGCACGAATCGTAGAGTTTAGTGATGGTTGTGTTTTAGTCGAAACAGTTGACCCTTGAGCATAATTTAGTATTCGTCGTGTTCAAATAGGCGAGGCAGGTCGGGCGTTTTACATGGCAGTCAAGAAGGACAAGAAGTCGAAGGGGCCAAATATCCAGCAAGCAGCTGGGTTAATCCGCTACTTCGACGAGGAGTCAGATGATGCTTGGCAGATTTCAAAAGGTATGATTTACACTGTCTGTATCTTATTCTCGGTTGGCGTTTATTTGGCTAACCAACCAAACCAGTGGGATAACACTTGGATGTGGATGTGGGACAACCTGTTTGGTTGAATCATCTTCTGGAATTATTCTTCAGAATCCGTTAGGTCGATGAAAGGGATACTCTCATCAGATTCATCTTTGATATCGCCAAGCAAATCATCTGCTGAGACATCGCTGGTTTTTGTTGCTACTTCATCAGGAGTGATTCTATCTACTTCGTCAGGAAGTTCTTCATGGACTAGAATATGCTCTTGCAAATCTTCATCCTCAAGTTCCAATGAATCATCTAGTAGCAAATCATCTGCTTCTTGGAATATGGTACGCGTAATTTCTGTTGTTGGATCAGCCTCAATCATTGAGGCTTCAGCTCTTGCCAATGCTCGCTCAAATCCAGCCGCATTTTTGTCATGTAGTGCTGCCAAAGCGATATCAATGTGGCCACTTGCTTCTTCCAACGCTTTTTCAGCATCACCTCGCTGCCAGTTTTCATAATCCATCTCTTCAAATTCGTCAAGCCTCTTTGTTTGTGTTGTGAGCTTATCTTTGTATTTTTGTGCCTCTTCGTTCATTTCTTCCCTTGCATATTGAATTAGTCCTTCCCATGCTTCACGGTGACCATTTGAATTAGTTCCAGTGGCTCTTTTCCACATTAATCCAAAAGTTGGTTCCCATGGATTTCGTCCAAGAGTTGCAGCCAAATCAAAAATAAGTCGAGCACGGTTTTCTAATGGCCCTTCAATTACGAGTTCGTTAAGAAAACTTGAATCAAAGAGCCCGAATCCCCAATATGAGCGACTGGTGATTTCAATACGTAACAGTGAATCATTCGTTACCATCTTCCAAGTTTGTTGGTCAAACCCTGGGGGGGATGTCAAAATCGGGGGTTCATGTGCACCGAAACATCTCAACAGTGCATCACAGATATCACCTAGGTAGAGGCTAGTTTTCCCTTCTGGCCAATTTAGGTGACGTAATCGGTTCTCATCATCCACCTTCATCTCCGGCTTGCCGTGTTTTACCTGACACCAAAGGTGGCTGTGAGTTGCGTCAATTCCGACCACCTCATCTTGCACCATAGCCCACCCTCGCTAAGTCGTGCGCGCGGCTGTAGCATCATTGTTACTTCGCTTTGATAGGGTGTGTTGGGTAGCATAATTTACTCTAATAGATTAATTTTTGAGGTGATTTCTATCGTAAGGCTGAATAAAAGACCCGTCCCGTAGCGCTCCCATGGCGAAGAAGAAGGGCACAGCAAACAATCGTTCCGCAGCCGCGAAGAAGGCCGCAGCAACTCGGAAGAAAAATGCCGCAGCGAAAGCAAAAGCAGAGGCTGAAGCGGCTGCGGCGGCAAAGAAAGCAGCAACCGCGAAGAAGGCCGCAGCAACTCGGAAGAAAAATGCCGCAGCGAAAGCAAAAGCAGAAGCCGCAGCCAAGAAAGCCGCAGCCGCGAAGAAGGCCGCAGCAACTCGGAAGAAAAATGCCGCTGCCAAAGCAAAAGCAGAGGCAGAAGCCGCAGCAGCGGCTAAGAAAGCAGCAACCGCAAAGAAGGCTGCAGCAACTCGTGCTAAGAAGAAAGCAGAGGCAGAAGCCGAGGCTGCAGCAAAAGTAGCCGTTGCAGAAGCCGCGGCTGCTCTAAAAGCAAAGCGAAAGCCAGGATTAGTCTTGGCTGTAGATCAAATTGATTCCAAAGTATCCAATAAGTTGCGCAAACGCGCAAAAACCTCTACCGCAGCATCTCACATAACTGCAAGAGATGGCGCTTCCAAAATCATGAAGAAGGGCGTAAAATCTGGTAGAGGTGCAAAAAGCACTGCCGATAAGCGAAAGAAGGCATTTCACAAGCGCTGGTTAGAAGGTGCAAACGCACAAACAGTCGAAGAGTTCTCTTGGGTTAGAGAATTCACGTCTTGATATTATCATCTAATCATTCAATGTCACCGAATAGGTCGGTTTCTTGAGCTCTGCGATAGACTTCTCTTAGAGTTTGGTCAGTGATGTCGAGATAAACTCGTGTACTACTGATGTCCGCATGACCAAGTAATCTCTGAATACTCACAATGTCAGCCCCGCGTTCAAGCAAACCTGTAGCAAAATTATGACGCAATGTGTGTGGGGTTAATCGGCTTCTCAAAATTCCAGCGTCATCAGCCAATGAATCCATCATTTTCTGTACATTCCTTTGAGTTAGACGATGTCCTCGACTGTTAAGGAATAGTGCTTTGTCATTTTTCCCAGACCTAGTAGATCTGTGCCGTAACCATTTTTCAAGAACATCTTTACTCCTTTTGGTAAAGAGAACCCGACGATCTTTGTCTCCCTTTCCTGACCACACATTTGCTGACATGTCCTGATAATCTACATCGATGCGGTCAAGCCCGCACAGTTCACTTACTCTAAGTCCAGTTTCAAGAAGCACAACCACAATCACCTCGGCTAGAGGATTTTCTGATTGGCGACAAACTTGGATTAAATTACCTAATTCCTGATGTGTTAATGTGCGAGGTAATCTCTTACTTCTTTGAGGACGAACCACCCAGTCAGGAACCGTGTGACCCAACCACTTTAGGAGGTGAGAAATAGCTGCTAGTCTAGCGTTTACAGTTGATGGCTTGAGATGTGAGATTGATTGTAGCCAGATATCCAACCGGCCATTATTTGGGTCAATATGGCCAACGCCTTCAATCATTGACATACTCTCTACATCATCAATGCTGAGTTCCCCTTCATTTGGTATTGAAGTTCCAAGGAACTTTCTTGCTGCAATAAAGTAGGAACGAGATGTATGTTCACTCTTCTTTTCTGCTTTCAATTGTTGTTCATAGCAGGATAATAACGACATATCTTTCAGACGAGTAAGACGAGTTGGAAGGGTGAAACCGTGACCGACAATATTATCGCTAAAACGCTCAAGATATTGACGCGTTCCTGCATCCGCCCATGGCTGTCCATTTTCATCTTCTTTCTGTGACATTGTAACCTCTCTTCATCGTTAGTGCCACCGAGGTGACACCCATTCCCATCCCCTTACAGGGAAGAGAGGTTGATTCACTCACGATTATCAATGCTTCGCGTGTTGAGTAGTGTTATCCGTCCAACGTGCATTGAATCCAGAAAAGCCACTTAGCAGGAATCTTCACTAAACTCAATTGTTGAAGGGCTGACATTATTGTTGTCAACAGAGTGTGAAACCCATGGCACTAATTGTTGGTGTATCTTGTCAATTTCACCATAACAAATAATCTCATCACCCCGCCTCAATAGAAATGTTCGTCTTGGCTTCCAGATATGCATTCCTTCGCGAGCAACAGCGAATACAAATTGTTCATTTACATTTGTAAATACATCACCAATTTGTTTTCCACTCAGTATTGGGTGTCGACTGATGTTTACACTAACAACGCCGTGACCTGGGCGACTTCGCAGAAGTTGGTCTAGTCCAACATTACTGAATCCTTGATGCATCATGCAATGTTCAATGATTGCACCTGCTACGTTGATGCCAGTTGCCCCCTCAATGCCTTCTAGTCCCGGTGATGAGTTAACTTCCAAAACTAGTGGTCCACGTTCGCTTTCCAGTAAATCAACACCTGCGATATCAAGATTCAACAAGCGAGCAGCACGGCGCGCAACATCTGCAAATTCATCTGGTAAATCGATTTTTTCAACAGTACCGTTGAGATGAAAATTTGAGCGGAACTCACGACCTCGGGCACGTCTACGCATAGCAGCAACGACTTTTCCTCCGACTACAATAACTCGGACATCTCGCCCATGACTTTCTTCAATATACTCTTGCACAAGTACGTGGTGCCCCTCTGAGAGTAGTTTGTATGTCAATTCTCTAGCACGATCTTCGCTATGCACTAAGAAAACTCCACTTCCTTGAGTACCTTCACTAACCTTCACTACGACAGGCATTCCACCTACCTTAGATAGTGCTCCTTCAACATCTTGCCAAGTTCTAACATGGCATGTGGTAGGGACTGGAATGCGATTTTTTGTGAGGAGTTGAGTTGCATGTAATTTGTCTCTGCTGTGACTAATTCCTTCACTACTGTTTGCCACATAGATACCCTGTCTCTCAAATTGCCTGATTAATGCAACACCATGATGTGTAATTGAATATCCAATTCTAGGAATAACTGCATCGACTTCAACAGGCCAGCCAGCATTTAGAATCTTAGGTTCTTCATTTCCAACAGTAATACTGAGGCGCATTGGGTCAAGAACTTCAACGTAACAATCCTGCTTTTCGGCTTCTTCCAAAAGGCGTCGAGTACTGTACAGCCTCGGGCCGCGCGATAGAATGGCCAACCGGACTGTCATGATGTGCCCGGGCACCCCCACCATTTTTGAGTCCTATGGGTCTAATTTTCATTCCATTTCCATTTTTTTAATTGATGAAGTTGTGATTTTCAGCCAATATCTAACAATTTCTACGAGGCATATCCTTTCATAATCAGGGAGGCACTGCCCCCATCATGCAAGCAGGTCCGTCCGGCCCACCTAGTGCCGGTCCATCCGGCCCACCTAGTGCCGGTCCATCCGGTCCACCAAGCGCAGGTCCGTCCGGTCCGCCTAGTGCCGGTCCATCCGGTCCACCTAGTGCGAGCCCCTCTGGTCCACCTAGTTCCAAGCCAAAGGGTCCTCCAAGAAGTTCGGCGTCTTCTTCACTTTCATCTGGTGAAGAGATGGACGAGGGGGCTTTTGAGAAATTAGCTGAGCAAAATGTGGTCCGCCAAGCTGAAATTGATCGCCGAGAAAAGGTAGCGGAATTAAGGAAAGTTAAGAACAGTAAGCGTAACAATGTGATATTGTTATTGTTGTTAGTTGTAGTTTTCGGCGGTATTGCATTGGCTCCTTTTAGTCAAGGAGATGTTTCCAACAACCCTCATGAATTCAGTCAAGAGGTTGATATTCTAAATCGAAATGATCCAACTCATCCAGCCGCTTGGGAAGCACAAGATATTGAATTAATGAGCCAAAAAATATGGGATGGTAATGATGAGTTTTCAGGTTCATTCCAGCACGACTTGGTTCTTCCAGGGATTCCAATAGATATTGGTGGAATTACCACAGTTCCAGTTGATGTGAGGTTGGTAAGTTACCGTGTTGATGGTGCAAACACTGGATTCCGACTTGCTCTATTCCCTACGTCTTGTGATGAGATGTATGGGCAAACCATAGAATCTCTTGGAGAACAATACAAGTATGGTTCAATCACACCGATGATTATTGGTATGGAAGTAACGGTTTCTTTTGAAGTTCCAGCAGGTAAATATTGCTTGGTCTTTGAGTACGAAAATCCACCAGAGATACAGGGATTCCGAGCAACAATTGATGCTGAAGTAACTCCCCATTGGAATCAGCCATTATGTGCGCCATTGGCTGCAATTTCATTGATTCTAGCAATTTTTGCTGGCGTCGGTGCTCACAAAGCAGGAAAGGCTTGGAAGAAAGTAGCCCAACCCGATTCACCTGACAAAAAGACCACTGAAGAAGAAGTACTTGAGCAGGCAGAGGAGGAGCGTGGAACGATGTCTGAAACTGGAGAAACAAGTGAGGATGGAGAGGAGGATGCAGTGGAACCTCCAGCTGAACAACCAGACTCAATGCCACAAATGGATGAATCTGTACAAGCCACTGAACCTCAGGTAACAGATGAACCTACACCAGATGCTGCTGAACCAGCGCCTGCTCAGCCAGTTTACACAGATGATGAATTACGTGCATTAGGATGGACAGACCAACAGATTGAGTGGCAGCGTCAAGCAGAACAAATGCAGTAATCGCAGTTCACCTTCACAGATTATAAAACCCGTGCGTAGCACGGGATTTTAGCATTCTCAGAGAATTGTTTGTCAATGTAAAATCGTATGTGCACCCTGCTAAATACCGAAGGGGTTGAAAGCCCTAAGTGGCCCCAATGTGATTGGGTCACAGAATGGTCGACGATTCTAATCCAACTGCAGCGCAACTGGAAGCGCTCAAAGTTGCAGACCTGAAATCAATGTGTAAAGACGCTGGATTGAAGATTTCTGGGCGTAAGCAGGAGTTGATTGACCGACTCTTGGAATCTTTTGCTTCAGATGATGAAGATGAAATATTACTACTTGAGGAAGAAGAGATTAGCCACGAGTCAACTGAAGAGTTGGCCGAAATTGAGGAAGAAGTTTTTGAGGCTGAAGTCTATGTTGCAGAATTAGATGTTGAATCTAATGACGACCTTCTCATTGATGATGAAGATGAAATTTTTGAAGCCGAAGTGTTTGAGGCAGAGTTGTTTGAAGAAGAAGAGTATGACTTACCTCCTATTCCTTCTAGCCGTCCAAATCGCCTTGCAGGTGGCTCATTGCTTGGCACTCTAACTAGTAAATCCACAATAGCAACCTTGCTTGTAATTCTCGTTATTGCAGGTGGTGGATACTGGTGGTGGACCAATAATCTAGACCCATTCGTTGCCGAGCCAATTGAATATGGTGATCAAATGAATTTTGCTATCTCTAGTGGATCATTCGATGTTGAAGGGGAAGAAATGGTACGTGAATTGGACAATCGCCTCAATGGGGCCTTATCAGAAGTCTGCGAGAATTTCAAAGTTGATTTCACAGGTACAGGAAATATAGCGGTAGCCAAAGGCGGAAATTCTGAATTGCTAAATCCATCTGATTCCAACTTAGTTGGCGTAGTGCAAGCAAGAGATGCATATGGATTGACTTTCTTAGCAGTTGAACAGGAATTAAATCACCAACTTTCGGCCACTGTATCGTCTAAAACTTGGCTTGGAGATCAGACAGACAATCTGTGCTCTGTACCAGTTGGCCCGATTTCAGGATACTCGTTTGCACAGACTTCTAAATCTTGGACAGAGTTAACCAGCAAGGCTCTGTTGAGCACTCATAGTTCAGTAACTCTTGATAATCAAGGTGAACAAACCGTAGTAGAAGCACTATCCTATGGGGTGCCCGATGATGCACTATCTGACTTAATGCCTGAACTTCTTTTACCTCTAAAACCGGTGGAACTTACGCCAATTTTTGGCAACTCTCTGCTTGAAGAGGGGCAGACTGGAACTAGTGGTAACTGGCGCTGGGCTGTTGGTAGTGTAATCTCAGTTGGAGATGAAATGGGCCTTCAGATTAACATGGCACACACAGAAGTTGAGGGATGTGTGGGTCGAGCCAATATGGTTCTTTATGTTGTCCCGTCGTCCCCATGGGCAGTCCAACAACAGGTTGATATTCGTCTTGAGAAGAGTCGTTATGATTCTCCAGAATGTGGGGTATTGGCTGAATACCTACTTGATAGGGCACTGCCTGAAGGTTCCATCAGTTTGCAGTATACGCTTGTGCGAACAAGTGATTCTAGCGGTGAAGGGATGATTGATTGGCAATCATCCTATGGTAATCGGCCAGGAGATAATTCTGGTGCACTTTCAGGAAATGAGGATTGGGGAGGAAGCGGCCTACATATGCCAGACCGTAGTGACGACAGGTCATGGCCGCTTGAGCAGGCGATAGCCTGTATTATCAATCAGACTTTAGGGGCCGAAGAGGCATCAGCAGCTTTGGCTACAGGCGGATATGTCTACCGCGCTATTGATGATAGAAGTCATGGTTTAACCGAATGGAATGTTAGTTGGGTTGACGATAACGATGCTGGATGGGTTAGGGTTGAAGAGCGAACTGAAAATTGTTCAATTCTTGACAAGGGTTCAATTGGCGGGGACGATAAACCAGCTCATCGGCGAGAAAGTATTCCCACTACTGCTAGCCTTCAACAAGTTGAAGCTAGAATAATTGATCCCAACCGTTATCCAATACTTGCTTCTGATATCGCTTCAGGCGGTTCATTATCTGATGACACATCAATCGGATATCTGCTAACAGTTCCGCCAGAAGCCAGTGACCTCCTTGACCTAATTGAAGGATTACAAGAGGGCTCAGTTGTAGTATTTGGGCAACGAGAGTGGACAGAAAGTGGGATGAAACACACACTTTCCTATGGGATTGATGGAGAGACCGGCAGAATGGCAGGGTGGGTCAAAACCTCCACCAACACCTAATTTTGCCCCGTCACCCTCAAGAGTGTTTGAGCCGCCGCTACTTCTCGGTGCAATGATGCGAGACGGTGACAATTCAATCCCCGATGCTCAACCAGCACCGATGGTCATTGATGTTGAATTTGAGGAGCAAGAGGTACAAATTCCGCAATCTACAGAGTTTGGTCAAGCCGAGATTCGTGAACCGCTGGATCTTCCTAGGGCAGCGCCAACACCCGATGGACGAGCTCGCATTGTGACAGTAATCAATCAGAAAGGTGGGGTAGCAAAAACCACCACAGTCATCAACGTGGCTGCCCATTTAGCAATTCAAGGAGTCAAGGTGTTGGTTGTTGATTGCGATTCCCAAGGCAATTGTGCTACAGGATTTGGGATTGATAAATCAAGAATCAGATATGGAACTAGAACTCTAATGTTGGCTCCGGAAGATGCAATCCGCGCTCGTCATGCAACAGGTGTTGAAAATCTTCATCTAATTGTTGCAGACCGGCAACTGGTTGGAATTGAGGAAGAACTGATATCACAACTTGGTAGAGAAAGAAGGCTTGCTGAAGGTTTGGAAGCACTCCTTCCACACTACGATTTGATTTTGATAGATACTCCTCCTTCACTTGGGCTTGTTAGCATCAATGCTCTAGTTGCTTCTGATTCAGTTGTAATCCCTGTTCAAACGGAGTATTTCGCATTAGAAGGGTTAGCCCTCCTAGCCTCAACAATCCGTGAAATTCGTCATCGACTCAATCCGCGGCTAGGTGTTGATGCAGTGTTGTTGACAATGCACGCTCCAACCTTGCTCAATGGACAGGTGGCCGCACAGGTGAGGGAGACATTCCCGGACTTAGTAGTAGATCCACCAATTAGGAGAAACATTCGTTTGGCTGAAGCGCCAAGTCATGGGACGCCGATCCATATTCACGCCCCCAAAAGTGCTGGTGGCCAGGATTATCTTAACCTGTCAAATGCATTAATGAAAGTATGGGGATTTGGTGTGAAAGATGAGTAAAGCCCCCAAAAAGGACGATTCCAAGAAAGGCTTGGGTAGAGGATTAGGTGACCTACTCGCTCAACATGATACCGATTTGCCGTTTCTTGGTGCATACGGTGCCGCATCAGGTGAACATGAGCATGGTTTACCAGCATCTGCTGGCGAAGATGATTCGAAGCAATTGTTATCTGCGATTGAGAGATTTCTAAGAACCACGCTGAAGGAAGCAAAAGTTGAAGCGGAAGGGGATGAAGTTTCAGTCGCAGGATTCATCACTGCTGAAATCAGAAAAGAGGGTGGTATTTCATTTACAATAAATGGTTCAAACCTGCCTCTAGTTCCTTCTGACTTAGCGGCCCCAGGTATGATTGCTGGCGAACTTGCTGATGACAGATCTAGTGCAGAAGTCACAATGTTACAGTGGGGGATTGAATCAAGACGTCTGCTCAGCAGATTGTGTGAGCATCACCTGCTCACTCAATGAAATCTGAAATTTCATCCAGCGCTTTGCGCTGAAGATTTGGGACTTCAGCTCCATCAGCGGGATAACCAACAGGCATCAACAACATCGCTTTCTCATGTTCTCCTCGTCCTAAAATATCACCGAGAAAACCCATCGGTGAGGGTGTGTGAGTGAGCGTCACTAAACCCATATTGTGTATTGCAGAAATGAACATCCCTGCTGCTATTCCGCATGATTCTTGTGAGTAATAAGTGGGTGACCACTCGCCATTTTCTCTTTTTCTTTGAGTGTGGCGGAAGAGAACTACCAACCATGGTGCATCGGTGATGTGTTCCTTCACATAGTCAGTACCCAAGGGTGTCAAAACCTCTTCCCATTCGTCAGGGATTCGCTCTTCGTAGAATCGCTTTTCTTCAATTTCTGCAGCCTCTCTGATTTTTCCTTTCAAGTCGGGATTTGAGATTGCCACAAAAGTCCACGGCTGCAGGTGTGCACCGGATGGAGCGGTGCTTCCTGTCATGATTGCTTTCTCAATCAATGAGCGTGAAACTGAACGGGTTGAGAAATTCCTAGTTGTGCGACGTTCGTTCATCATCTCAAGAAATTCAGATGAGCGGGATTCCATTTCAGCCGCCGAAACTTCATGAAACACAAGCGGCACAAAGCCATCTTGATGTTCCGGCATAACTTGGCCGAAGCGCTCATCAGACATCAACGGTTCTAATCGTCGCTACCACAATCAGAACAAGCAAGCGAGCCCATTGGGTCCCATGCAGGTAATACAACTGGTTCAGTATCTAGTGCCTTTCGCATTGCAGCAGTGAGGTATGATTTCGGCGCTGCAATCTCAAACATGTATTGATCGAACCAAGAATCATTCATCGTGTAATAACCATCTTCACCGGAATTCTTTGCACCCCATGAATTCTCAACACGCCACTTGCGAATTCCATTTTTATCTACATCAACACCTGTGAACAGCATTGCGTGAGTCATAAGCGAGTGGTGGTAATCCAATCTGTCCTTTTTGTCTAATCCGAACTCAATCCCATACATCTCTTCGAACTCAAACAGTTTAGCATCCCAAATCCCGAGTTTGCGGTGCATGTGTTTGCCGACATCGCAACCCATCCAAACGGTGGTGCCATCTTCCAATAATTTTCTAGTTACAGTTTTCATTTCTTCAATTGAAATATTCAGGTACTCAACAGGCGGTCCACCGACCACATTTTGCAGGAAATCAACGGTGTAAGTTTGCATCAAATCGTTTCTTGGGTCATTCACAAGACAGACATAATCATTGTAATCAATAGTCACGAATTCTTCTAAGAATTCATGTGGTGTCATAGTCCCTCTAGTATGATGCTCGTTGTCTTTGTCTCTCCATGACCATTCAAACTCTGTTGGAGGGGTTCCAAGGTGAATGCACAACAGTCTCCAAACATCTTCCATTCTCTTATCTTTGTGCGCTCTTGCTTGAGCCTTTGAGCTACCATCATCAATCATGCTTCTGATTTCACTTGCAATCGAGCGCACAAGCAGGCGCAGGTTAGCATTCATCCAGCGAGTTGA
>JAQXFA010000015.1 GCA_029250565.1 Candidatus Thalassarchaeaceae archaeon | reverse complement strand
TGCAAAGAACAGATGAGTATCATTCCATGTCATTCTGAAAGGTACTGACGAATTTGAATCAATATCTATCAGCGTGTCAGAGTCCCATTCTGATAGGTCACCATCAATTGTAATGTTGTCAGGTGTGGCAGCGCTACTGATGATGCCAAGCATTGGTATCATCAAAAGTAGGATTGCAATTGCAACTGAGTGACGCTTCATCACATTTGGCAGTTGAAGGCACATCAAAACATTATGGTAGCAACGGCCGTAGGCCGTTCATGCGCCAAGCGGGTGTTCTTTGCCATCTCACATCGCTTCCTTCGCAAACTTTGGGCGAAGATGCTCACCGATTCTGTAGATTACTTAGCCAAATCGGTTGCAGTGTATGGCAGATGTTGCCGTTGTCGCCGCCCGATGAGCATGGGTCGCCATATGCGTCGTATTCGGCCTTTGCAGTCTGGGATAGATTTCGTGACCCTGCAATGAATTATAGCTTGGATTACGAATCATTAGAGAAGTGGATTGGAAAAAATCGCCATTGGTTAGAGGACTACGCCCTGTTTGCGGTTTTGAAATATCAGTTAGATGGATTGCCATGGACTCAATGGCCAGCTCCACTAAGGGACAGAGATCCAGAGGCAATCAAGGAGGTCATTGATGAGTTATATGGTCCAATGGGTAAGTGGATGGAAGAGCAATTCATCATCGAAATCGATTGGGGTCAATTACGTAATACTGCAGAGGGATGTGGGGTAAGTCTGTTTGGTGATTTACCATTCTTTGTCGCTCACGATTCAGCGGATGTGTGGGCAAATCAACACTTGTTCAAACTTGAGGCTAGCGGAGCTCCTTCGGTGGTCGCAGGAGTCCCCCCTGATTACTTCTCAGAAGACGGGCAAAAGTGGGGTACTGTGCTGTATAATTGGGATGCGCATCGTGACGAAGATTTCGCTTGGTGGAAAGCACGCACAGCACGTATGTTCGAGATGTTTGACCTCGTTAGAATCGACCATTTCCGCGCCTTAGATTCAGCATGGGAAATTCCAGCCCATCACCCAACTGCCAAGAATGGCCAGTGGGTCCAAGGACCGAAAACAGAACTTCTTGAGGCCATCCTTGAGGTCGCTCCTGCGGGTAAAATAGTCGCCGAAGATTTGGGAATCATTCCACCATCTGTTATTGAGTTGAGAAAACAACATGGGATACCAGGTATGGCCGTCTTGCATTTCGCCAATGATGATGTTGACAACCCTCACAATCCAGAGAATCATTCTGAGGACACGGTAGTTTATACTGGGACTCATGACAATGATACCACCGTTGGTTGGGGAGGTAAACCAGTGCAGGATTTGATTCAAGATGCTTTGAATTCACCTGCAAATCTTGCAATTATCCCTCTTCAAGATGTTATGGGTTTGGACTCGCAAGCGCGTATGAACACCCCAGGTACTCTAGATGGAAACTGGGAATGGCGATTCGATTGGGATGAACTCACTAATGATAGTCTAAACTGGTTTGGCCAACAAGTCTACAGATCAGGACGAGGTAGCTAGTTGCGCAGACATGATATGACTGTTTTCTATCGGGTGTACTCATGGTGGTCGCATACTTCTCGGCAGAGATTGGACTTTGGTCCGACCTTCACACCTATTCTGGTGGTCTTGGTGTATTAGCAGGTGACCATGTAAAATCAGCCGCTGATGGAGGGGTGGATCTAGTCGCTGTAACCTTGCTTTATCGCGAGGGATACGGCAGGCAACATCTTGATTCTAAGGGAAATCAGTCTGAAACTTATCCCGAAATCGACCCTTCGGAACACCTTACAGATACAGGTATTGAATTGGCTTTACCATTAGATGACACCACTCTAAATGCGCGCGTATGGGTGACTCAAGTAGCAGGGATTAGTGGCCATGTAGTTCCTGTATATTTTATTGACACTAGGCATGACTTGAACAAACCTGAGCATGCTGCCTTAGGGAATCGACTTTATGGAGGCGATAATTCTACAAGATTACGGCAAGAATATCTGCTTGGTGTTGGTGGGATTAGAATCCTTAAGGCGCTTGGTGAATGGCCACTGAAAGGGTTGCATCTCAACGAAGGCCACTGTACATTTGCGGCCTTAGAAATGTTATCTCAAGGATGGACTCTTGCTGAGTTGTCAAGACGAACATTGTTTACTACTCATACTCCTGTTCCTGCAGGTCACGATAGATTTGCTTGGGAGGATGTAGAAGATGTGATTGGCAATTTATTACCAGAAAATGCACGTACTATTGACGGGTGCCAAGAATCATGTTCAATGAGTCATCTCGCAATCGCTTTGGCAGGTCGAGTTAATGCTGTATCAAACCTAAATGCTTGGGTGGCTTCTACAATGTTTGAAGGAACGCACATTGAACCCATAACTAATGGAGTTCATCACCTTACTTGGACAACTCCTCCTATGAAGGAAATCTTTGATGAGTATTTGCATGGTTGGCGTAATGACCCAGCAATCTTAGCACATGCTGGTAAAATACCTGATGCTGCTTTAATTTCAGCACGCCAACAAGCGAGAGCAGTTTTGCGTGACCTAGTGCATGTGAGCACAGGTGTTGAGCTTCATGAAGATCGTTTGACAATTGGTTTTGCCCGGCGTTTTGCAACCTACAAAAGAGCAAATTTAGTGTTCAGTGATTTAGAGAGACTAAGAGCGATTGGAGCAGGCAAGATTCAGTTTGTTTTCGCGGGGAAGGCTCACCCTAGGGATGAAGGAGGAAAACAACTAATTCGCGACATCTTTGCTGGTGCCCAGCAGGTTGCAGACGAAATTCCTGTGGCATTTCTAGAGGATTATTCGATGGCCACCGGTCTTGCGATGACCGGAGGCGTTGATATTTGGTTGAATAACCCAGTTCGCCCAATGGAGGCTTCGGGGACCAGTGGTATGAAGGCGGCAATGAATGGTGTTCCGAACTTCTCAATTTTGGATGGGTGGTGGCCAGAAGCCTGTGAACATGGTGTTAATGGTTGGGCTATTGGAAAGGCTGAGGATGACCGGGATGATCAGCGAGATGTTGATTCACTTTACTCAGTATTAGAAAACGAGGTTTTGCAGGCGTGGTCTGTTGGAGAGGAAAGATGGGCACATCTCATGAGGGCAGCAATTGCGACTAGTGCTAGATTCACAGGTGCAAGGATGATTTCTGATTACGTGCATTTCTATGATTTATTCACTCACGGCGACTCTGAGTGATGATTACAACAGCCCCAATTGCAAATATTATGAGCATAATGAGCCCTATTGCTGCACCGGTAAGGAAACTGAATCCACCCTGTGTTCTTTCGGGGTTATCGTTTACAGAGGATTCTCCCTCTACCTGTTCACAGGGTTCACACTCAAGTTCACCATCATCCACCATGTCACAGCCGATTGATTTCAGCACCTCAACTGTTTCACCACAGCACGCGTCACAAGTGACCATCTCCTCTTCTTCGGGTGGTTCAGTTGGTGTTTCTTCTGTTTGATTTCCTGTTTGGTTACCTGTTTCGTTACCCGTTTGATTGTTAGTTTGATTCCCTGTATCATTGCTGGAATTGTTATCTGGGTTTGGATTACTATATTCGCATGTACCATCATCAACTTCAGCGAGCGAGTCAAAGTTCGTAGCATTTGAATCTGTACAACCTTCTTGAGGCGGTTCTGGATATTCACAGGTCCCATCATCAATCTCAGCAAGTGCATCGTAGTTCGTAGCGCTTGAATCTGTACAACCCTCTTGGGGTGGTTCCGAATATTCACAAGTTCCATCATCAATTTCAGCGAGCGGATCAAAGTTTTCGGCATTAGAATCTGTACATCCTTCAACAGGGGGTGTTGTGGTGTTTTCATCTTCAGGGATGAAGATAGCAACGCTATGTGCGGGCAGAATGAATTGGTGTTCACTATTCATGATAATTCCATTTAGTGAATCGTTTGCAAACCAATCGAGATCAAGATTAAACTCGGCTGTAGTATCACCACGATTCATGGCAATCACTGCTTGGTCGGATTCTGTTGTCATAGACCAAGCAATTGTATCAGTCCCGTTGGATAGAGATGTGTATGTACCGCGACGGAGTGCATCAGAATCCAATCTCAATTGACCGATAGCACTGATATTTTCCATTATCGAGGTTTCCCGAGAACTGTGATTAGATATATTGCGCCACATGTGACGATTGTCAGGGTCAGCACCACCAAATTCCCCATATTCATCCCCTTGGTATATCATAGCCGATCCTGGTGTTGTAAGCAACCATGTGTAAGCCTGTAAAGCGGCTTGGTATGGTCCATCAATTCCGGGTTGCCCAGGTAAGCCATCCTCAACCCATTGATTCCAAGCATCTGATGTGCCAGTATCTGCTCTGCTTGTGAATCTCGGTACATCATGACTGCCGACAAAAGGAACCATTGTTGCACCTTCGACATATTGGTCTTGACTTCGAGTCGTCCAGTAATCCAAATGTGCATAATCCATGTCGCCTGATGTGAATACGTTGTCTACTACTGCATGGTAGAGAACAAAGTCAGCTTGCCCATCAAGTGCATTTGGCCCAATGTAATTGTTGATTGTACCATACTGGTCAGCATTGTCATTCAAGTTGTGGCCAGCCCAACCCATTGCTGTTTCACCTTTCAGATAATAATCGGTTCCAGCCGTTTCAAATCTCTCATTGATGCGTACTGCTAGATTAGTAATAGCAAGGTCTTCGACATGCTTGACCGCATCTATTCGACCGCCATCAAGGTCAAATGTTTCCATCCACCACATTACATCAGAAATGAATTGCTCACTAGCGTTCCTATCACGCCAATTGACATCAGGCATATATGACCTAAACAAACAGTCAAGGCGATGTTCAGTCCAGTCACAATTTTGTTCACCACAAAGACATCCTTCGTTGAACCATTCGGGATTATCTGAGTAGTAGGGGTGGTCTTCGTGCACGTGATTTACGACAAAATCACCCATGATGCGAATCCCAGCATCATGTGCAGCATCCACTAATTCATGCAACTCTGCTTCGGTCCCTAATCGTGAATCAATTCCCCGTGCTTCAACCGGCCAATAGCCATGGTAGGCTGAAACATCATGTTGTTCATCTGAACTTGTACCGGTGCCATTTGCTGCTGAGTTGAAAGGGGTCAGCCATAATGCATTGACTCCAAGATTTGTAAAATGCCCTGAATGAATCATCTGAGTGACCCCTGCGAAATCCCCACCCATCCAATCTGCGCCTTGGGCGGCACCAGTTGAAAGTGGGTCATTTGTATTGTTACCATTGACGAAGCGGTCGGTCATTATCATGTAAATGAGGGCATCTTCCCACACGAAATCTGCTTGCGGCCCATTCCAAAATGGAAGTAACAAATCATCGGCTACATTTCCATCAACATCTTCTCCGTTGATGTGCAGGGTATTCTTTCCATCAGGTAGGTTTGACAGGTCAAGACTCCATGTCCATGTTTGAGCATCCCACGAACTGTTAGTCAGAGCAGATGGTGTGTATTGAGGTGCACCACCGCTGGAACCAGCATGCCAGTAGACAGTCAAATTTTGATTATTGATTTCATGAGTGAACATTGGGATTGAAGCATCAGGCACTCTAACAATGCTATTCTCATAATCCCCACAATAACCACGATATGGTTCAGCAGGGTCAAAAATCCAATTATTATCGATGATAAGTTTGTAGCAATACATACCTGGATTAAGATTGAGTTCAACACTCCAAGACCCGTTATTATCTACTAAATCTGTACGGACTTGCCAATCATCCCATTCTCCTGAAACCTGTACAGTTGTTGCCGCCCCCATCCAAGTAAATTCAGTCATATTTGTGCGTTGACGTATTGGTTCATCTGCAGTTGCGGGGCTCGGAAACGAGGCGATGAGTAGCAGAATCACCAACAAAGTCGCCTTACGCATTCAGTCTCACTCCTGATGAAAGATATTGTTTGCAGTTTCAACTATTTCGTCTATATGCTTACACAAGAATCCTTTCACAAAATCGTTTGCAGGTTCATTGTAAGCGGTTAGTGGCGGTGCGTGTTGCTGTAATTCACCGCCATCCATTATCGCAATTCTATCTGCTAATGTCATCGCTTCAATTTGATCGTGCGTGACATAAACCGTTGTTGTTCCCAACTCATCATGTAGGCGCCGGATTTCAGTCCGCATCTGATTTCTCAAATCCGCATCAAGATTTGATAATGGTTCGTCCATTAGCAGAACTTTTGGTCGCCTAACCAATGCCCTTCCTAGTGCTACACGTTGGCGCTGTCCACCCGACAATTCCTTTGGTTTCTTGGCTAGTTGTTCAGTCAATCCGAGTAAACTAGCTGCCTCGTCAATCCTTACTTGAATTTCCTCCTTGGAGAGTTTCCCTTCCCCTTTTGCCATCCTTAATCCAAAGGAGAGATTTTCTGAAACAGTCATGTGTGGATAAAGTGCATATCCTTGGAATACCATACCCACATCACGAGCCCCAGGGGCTAAATCGTTGACCACATTTCCGTCAATTGTGATTTTACCATCCGTTACATCTTCTAGTCCAGCAAGCATTCTCAGGCTGGTTGATTTACCACAACCGCTTGGCCCAACCAGCACTAAAAATTCCCCGTCATGGACGGTTATATTCAGTTTATTTACTGCGACAGTACCATCATCATATCTCTTCGTTACATTTTCGAATTTCACTTCGACCATTTCTTCACCCCTTTACTCCTCCAACAGAAAGCCCCTCAATGAGGAACCTTTGGAAAATAATGAACAGTAAAACCACTGGGATACTGACTAAAATTGATGCGGCAGCGAAATCACCCCATGCTTGACTGGTTGTAGATATCATTGATGCTAGACCCACTGGTAGTGTGTACATATCATTGGATGTGTTGAATGTCAAAGCAAGTAGGAATTCGTTCCATGCCGCTAAAAATGAGAACAGTGCTGTGACAGCAATAGCAGGAACTGAAAGAGGAAGAATGACTTTTCTAAACACTTGAGCCTGATTACATCCATCAAGAATAGCTGCTTCTTCTAATTCCTTAGGTACAGTGTCAAAGAATCCCTTTAACATCCAAACACAGAGAGGTAAAGCAGTAACTGAATATGCTAATACTAACCCCAGCCATGAATTGAGAAGACCAAGCGATTTCATCACTAAAAAGTACGGGACTAAGATGATAATTCCGGGGAACATCTGAACCAAAAGGAAGGAGAACATTGCGGGCTCACGTCCACTAAACTTGAAGCGACTGAAAGCATAACCTGCAGGTATAGCTAATGCAAGCCCGAGTATTGTAGTGCCTACACTAACAATAATTGAATTACGTAACCAAACCCAGAATGATTCACCATGCAATATTTTAGAGAAATGTTCAGTGCTAAATTGGTCAAACAATACGCTTCCTAGTGTGTTTCCAGGTGACAGTGCAATATCAAGAATCCAGATGACTGGTATCAGAACTAATACAACCGCATGGAGGAGAATGATGTGGACTCCAAGAGCCGATAGTTTTGGAGATAGTTGTCGGTTTCTTGCCAGTCCTTTAGCGGCATTTTCAGTTGTCATTGTGCCTTTTACCCAAGCAGAAACATGTGGTGATGAAATCCACCAAATTGTAATTGCCGCTGGAATAAGAAGCCAGGCTCTAGCCCAGAAATCAAAGATTACTAGGTCAGATGTGCCCAAGCGGAGAATCGCTGAAATCATTGCTATACCAGCAACAAGAATAGCAAAATCGCGTTTGGCGTTTTCTTGCTGTTCAGGAAACATCATCAACAGCATTGCTAGGATTGCAACATCAAGAATTGACAGCATCGCACCGTCACCTGTTCTCAGCCATTCTATTGGGATGATTGCAATATTTACGAAAATAGCAGTAATTATCCAAGTTCTCAGAGTAGAGAGTTCTACCGGCTGGTAGTGTTTCTTCGCCAAATCCTCACTCACGCGACCGCCTCCGTTGCATTGGTTTGCTTCATGTAAACTACTGAGAACCCTAGTAGCATCAAGAAGATGACAACCGACCAAGCCGCGGCGACACCATAAGCGCCATCTCTGAATGCGATGTCATACACGTAAGTGATGAGAATATCAGTTGAGCCCGGCTCACCAAAGTAGAGATCAGGCCCGCCATCAGTCATTAGATAGATGACATTGAACATGTTAAATGTCCAAATAGATCCAAGCAATGACAGAGGAACCATTGCCGATTTCAAGTTAGGAAGAGTCAGATGACGGAATTGTCGCCAACTAGAGATGCCATCAAGTTCTGCAGCCTCATACATTTCTTGAGGTAGCGATTGCAATGCCCCACTAAGTGACATCATCATGAAAGGAACTCCAAGCCAAATGTTGACCATGATGACCAGTGCTTTAGCACCAGTAGGATCTGCTAAGAAATTGAAATCCGTACCAAGTATATCGTTGACAAGGCCCGCCGGCTCAAGCATTCCTCGCCACACCAGTACGGAGATGTACGACGGTATTGCCCAAGGCAAGAGGAGTATCGTACGATAAGCAACCCTTCCCCTGACATGTTTGTTATTCAGGAGTATTGCGAGTAACAAGCCAAGCCCAATATGTGCGGTGACATTCACAACTGTCCAAACCAGTGTGAAGAGTGTAACTCTGATAAATCCAGATTCAGTAAAAACTTCAACAAAATTTGCAAGGCCGACCCATGCTTGTTCTCCTAAATGAGTTTGGTCGGCGTTGGTGAAAGATAACCAAATCCCGTAGAAAACTGGATAAAAAGTTAGGACTGCTAATGCGACAAGCGCCGGAGCGACATAAAAATGAGCGAGTTTAGAACGAGTTTTTCCAGCTCGTGCATCACGCCATCTTAGGAATGAAAGTAGAGCAATTAATGAAAAAACGATTGAACCTACAGCGAATAGAATTGGCGAGGTATCTGCAGGTGGTGGGATTTCATCTTGCACCTCGCTTGACATATTCAGCGTCAATAAAGTGGTTGATGTAGGCGTTCCGTTGAGGCCCTCGCCGACAACCAAAATGTCATGCACTTTGCCCGGGATCATCCCTGTTAGGTTACAGTTCCATTGAATTCCACTGTTGTAACAATCAGCATTGTTAGGATATGTTGAATGCTCTTCACCATCAAAAGAAATGCGATACAAATCGTATCCACTTTCATCATTGAATGTAATACTGATAGTTCGATATCCTTCAACAAGTTGAGGCGATTCTGCTTGTTGAGATTCTGCTAGCAAACTAATCAATTCAGTATTTGCTCCACTCAATGCTTGTTGTGACGTTGAAGAGTCGGTATACACCTGCTCAAAGGCTGTTCCTAGAGGTCCATACACTAGAGCCATCCCTCGTGTCGTAGGTGCTGGCGTACCAACCTGTGCCTGGGCTAAAAACCCTGAAATAACATCATTTTCAGTAATTTGTGGGTCTGTGTACAACTCAATTGAAGTTGGCATTGTGTAAGTATCAAGAGCGAAGTCACGTTGAACAGATGGCGAAGATAACCACAAAGCTAGATCAGTTGAAGCGACTTTCTGAGCACTCTGTTTTGTCACAGACCATCCTTTGTAAGTAACCAGCGGTGAACTTCGTAATCCACTTTGTTCAACGATTGGCAATAGTGACTGACCTACATCGAGACGGCTAGATTCGTATGTTGCCCAATTCCAAGGACCATCAACAATCATCGCAGCCTTGGAAGTAATAAATTGAGATTTCATTGATTCAATTTGCGTACCAGTTGCAACCACGCCGTGTTCCTTTTCCAAAGCGAATAACCAATCAACAGCTTCAGCAGAACCGTTAGAATCTAATGTTGGATTACCGTTTTCATCAAACAGATGGCCGCCAAATCCTTCTTGGAACGGGAACCACCAGTAAGCCACCTTAACTGGCAATGCAAGCCCCTGCACATCACCGTTAGTTAGGTTTTCAGCGGCTGAAAGCAGATCATCATTAGTCCAAGTATCATCGGGATATCCCATTCCTTGAGCATCAAAAATTGCTTTATTATACACTAATGAGAGACAATCTTGGCTAGCAGGAATGCCCAGCAAGGATTCTCCGTAGTACATGCCAGATACTGCCCTCTGGTCGAATTGGCTACGTTGATTTGGAGTTAGGTGTGGCCTCAAATCTTCCAATAGTGGGTAACCATCTACTCTCACCTCCCCTATCTTACCAAGTTGGTCACTAGAAAGACGTACTAGGTCAGGGGCTTCGCCACCTTGAGCTGCAGTCATGAAAAGTTGGTCGGCATTACCATATGGCACCATTGTTGATTCCACAGTGATGTGTGGATTTGCCTGCTCAAAACCTGCAATGGCATCCAAATATGTCTCTTCTTCTTTACTTTCGGAAGCAAAGGTGTACCAAACAGAGAGTGTAATCTCAGTCTCGCTTCTAGCGTTTGTTTGGAAGTAATTACCCAATTCTAAATCATCATTGTTAGAATCAGATGATTCGTAGAGGCTATTATTTGCAATCGCCGCTAAACTTGCGATTAGCAGAAGAGCGGCGAGAACCAGGGTAAGTCGGCCTTTGCTTGCCACAATGAGGCCATCCACACCGCTACCCTATTGGAATTGCTGATTATTTCCCGTTTTTATTTCATATCGCCCCATAGGGGCGAAAATCCATACTACCTCTTTACCACTCCATGTTATTAATTATTAATTAAATGATATAAATGAGGTACTTCTCTATGATTAATTAAAAAAT
>JAQXFA010000014.1 GCA_029250565.1 Candidatus Thalassarchaeaceae archaeon | reverse complement strand
CTCGGCCCTTTCGTCCAGCTTTACTTCCTTTCTTTCCACCACCGTGAGGGTTACGGTCGTGTCGTGCTCCTCCATCTTTCTTGGCCGGTGATTTTCCTGAACCGCCTCGGCCGCGATTTCGCCCGCCTCCTCCACCAGAATTTCGTCCACGATTGTTGAATTTTTTATTGTAAGGCCGGTTACCCCCGCCTCTTCTGCCACCCCTGCCTGAGTCACTCTTTTTGCGTGGTCCTGGCACAAACTGTACATCGTAATCTGGTAACTCTTTGAAATCTGGCGGCCTGAAAGCGATTTTAATTCCGGCTTCTCTTTGAATCCGGCTACACAATTTTTTCTGAGGATGTTGAACTATGCTGATTACAGTGCCAGTTGCTCCTGCTCGTGCAGTTCTCCCGCTACGGTGTTTGTATGACTTGCCGTTTTCAGCAGGGTCGTAGTGAACAACACAGTTGATTCCTTCAACATCAATTCCACGTGCTGCAACATCTGTAGCAATTAGCGCCAAACATTCTCCACCAACGAAATCTCTCATCGCTCGGTTACGTTGACGTTGATCCATTCCCCCATGCAGGGTAGCAACTCCTACGCCCTCGCGTTCAAGTTCAGAACCAACCCTTTCAACTCCTAAACGGGTTCTACAGAATACGACAGTACGGCCACACTTACGAATTGCTTCTGCTGTGATATTTGATTTCATATCACTCTTCATTAACCAGAAAAAGTGATTCATGCTTTCCATGCTCACTTCTTTAGGTCCAACTTCTATGGTTACGGGGTTATTTTGGTACTTTTCAACCAAATCTGCCACTTCATCATCCAAAGTTGCACTGAAGAGAATGGTTTGTCGGTCGCTTGCACACTGGTCAAGTATTTTGCAAACCGGCTCCATGAATCCCATGTCAGCCATTCGGTCCGCTTCGTCTATCACCACAGTTTGAGTGTGCTCAAGGCTTAGAGCATCGTGCTCAAGAAGGTCAATCAATCGACCTGGACAAGCGACTACAATATCTACTCCACGCGAGAGAGCTCGGCGTTGAACTTTGTAGGGTGTTCCTCCATATACTGATATTACTTCAAGTTCGAATGCTTCTGCTAGGGGTTTAATCACCTTGGTAATCTGTTCTGCAAGTTCGCGGGTTGGTGTTAGAATCAGTGAAGTTGGCAACTCAATTTTTGCAACCTCAGTGCGTGAAACCATCGGTAATCCGAAAGCGAGTGTTTTCCCTGAACCGGTTGGTGCACGGCAGCAAATGTCATGGCCAAGCATTGCATCTGGAATCGCTTCTCGTTGAACCTCAAAAGGTTCAGTGATTCCTTGTTGAGCGAGTGCGTGGACTAGGGCAGGGTCAATGCCAAGGTCGTAAAAACTGACGTCCATCTCCCCCATCTCCGAGTTGACCCGCCCGGCCCTCTCTATTTAATGACCCAAGTGCGAAAGTTGTCAACTCTCCATCGTATCAAATTGGTCCGCGCTCCCGGACTTGAACCGGGGACATCCTGATGGCTGCCAAATACAACCGTTGTATTACGAGTCTACAGTCAGGCACTCTGCCAACTGAGTTAAGCACGGGCAAGCCGCCGAGCGCCACCTCTCATTTGACTATTTCCGGCCCCAATTCACTTTCCACTCGCTCCATTACACACACCGTGTGTAGGCAAACCCAACTTTTCTGTTCTAGAAAATTATTCATCTTCGCTGATTTATTCTGCTTGTGGCCCTTTTGATTGGGTCAAGAATCGCCCTGTATGGGTGAACACAGACCGACAACCGTTTATACCCTTGAAGTAGCGAGTTAGTGTCTGTAGGTAGTGAGAACGGTGAAGTCCATGGATGGGGGACAAAGTGCGGCAAGTGGTGAAGACTACAGTGGAATTGTTGATGAAATACGAAAGGACATTGACACTGGTCCGACAACAACACTTCTAGATGATGAATTAGGTGCATACGGTGTTCCAAATCCTCGCCTCCTGATTTGCGGTTGTGGTGGTTCTGGAAATAACACAATGAACAGAATAACTCACTTAGGTGTTGAGGGCGCAGTCACGGTTGCTATTAACACAGACAAACAACATCTTGACCACACTCGTGCAATGCAGAAGTTGTTAGTTGGCAGACACATTACTCGTGGTCTTGGAGCCGGAGGCGACCCAAGTATGGGCCGTAAGTGTGCTGAGGCAGGCCGCGATGTGATTTCAAAAATTGTTCACAACGCCGATTTAGTTTTCATTACAGCAGGACTTGGAGGTGGAACCGGAACCGGAATTGCTCCAGTGGTTGCTGATGAAGCAAAGCGAGCTGGAGCACTGGTCGTAGCCATTGTAACAACTCCATTCCATGTTGAAAGGAGACAGCGTATGCAAAGAGCTCTTGAGGGATTGGAACAATTGCGCAAAACCTGCGATGCAGTTTTGGTTTTAGATAACAATCGTCTCCTTCACTATGTGCCGAATCTTCCACTAGATGAGGCATTCAGTATAATGGATCAATTAATCGCTGAAATTGTCAAGGGAATCACTGAGACAATCACTTTGCCATCACTAATCAATCTTGATTTCGCAGATGTCAGAACCATCATGGAAGATGGTGGAGTTACTATGATGCTTTACGGTGAATCTGACCGTGGGGCAGAGGAAGTTGTGCACGAAGCGATGAACCACCCACTTCTCGATATTGATGTATCTGGTGCGACAGGCGCGCTCATCCATGTAACAGGGGGGCCATACATGACGCTAGAACAGGCTAGTCAAGTGGTTGACCTAATGACGAGCAGAATTGCTCCCGACGCTAATGTGATTTGGGGCGCGCGTCAAGATCCAGGCTTTGGTGATACAATCAAAGTGATGTCAATTATCACAGGTGTGGCTAGAGACAGACTCTTGGAAGAACAGATGAGTGCTGATAAGTTGGGTGAAGCGCTTGGCTTGGCTCAACAAGGTGATGCTGGAAGCAGATTTGGCTTCCAACGCTTCGATTAATCGAGGTCAAATTTCATTGCCAAAGATAATCTCATCTGCAAGTTTTACGCCAAATCAATCACTCATTCAAATAGGGTGACAAATCACCCCTCTTGCCGCTTAAGGAAGGAGGGAGAAAGAGACATGGAGAATGATACAAGAACAACCGTTCAAATCGCAGATGCTTCAGGGCATGCTGAGATGGAACTAACCAAGGCCGAGACGATGGATGTAATCGCACAGAACCAAGGTGCATGGATATTCGCAGGAAACCAGCTAGTACAGCCGGCAGACCTAGAACAAGCAAACTGGGCTGATGTAGGCACTGTTCAGGTGATGCCACCACTAGTTGGGGGACACATCTGAACACTAACAAGACAAGCTAACACGTTGGGTCGGGGGTGAAAGTCCCCGGCCCAGCACTAACGATTATCGATTTTAATCGAGGCGAACCGCTGATAAAGGGACAGTAGGTCGGCGAGTCGCTAAGGAGGACTTGAGTATGTCAAAAGGGACGTCACACCATCTTCGCGAAACTTGGAAAAGGCCGAAGGATAACCTTCCTTCGGACTACCGTCGTGAGCGCATGACACAATGGCGCCAAGAGCCTGTTTTCCAGAGAATTCCTAAGCCAACTCGTATTGATGCTGCTCGCCGTGTAGGATACCGTGCAAAGCAAGGAATCACAGTCGTCCGCACCCGAATACGCCGAGGTGGCCTGCGTAAGTCTAAGATTAATGCAAAGCGTAAGCCGTCAAAGATGGGTATGCGTAAAATCACCATGGCAAAATCAACTCAGCGATTGGCTGAGGAACGTGTTGGAAAGAAGTATCCAAATATGGAAGTCTTGAACTCGTATTGGGTTGGTCAAGATGGTAAGCAAAAATTCTTTGAAGTAATTCTAGTAGATCCTAACCACCCTGTAATCAAAGCTGACAAGCAGTTGAGTTGGGTTGGTAACAGCCGACACCGTGGGCGAGCCCACCGTGGAAAGACCAGTGCTGGTAAGAGAGGTCGTGGATTATACAACAAAGGTAAGGGCGCAGAGAAATTACGCCCAAGTTTGAAGGCTAACCTAAACCGTGGCAAATAACTGAGTTTGACTTAACTCAGCGGTAACTTTGATTGACCTTGACGATTCGTTGTGTTACAATGGCGGAGGCATTAGTCACGACTTTGCGTGGACTTCCTGTATTTCTTCCCGATGGAAGAAGACTTGGAATCGTTCATGATACTGTCATCGAAGTAGACCATTGGTCAACTTCTCACCTCTTTATCGTAGATTGTCCAGAGGAGTTAGTGGCCGGAGGAGTCCATGTTGCAGTACCTTGGCATTGGGTTCGGGGCATTGAAGATGT
Source organism: Candidatus Thalassarchaeaceae archaeon (assembly GCA_029250565.1). Lineage (GTDB taxonomy): Archaea > Thermoplasmatota > Poseidoniia > Poseidoniales > Thalassarchaeaceae > MGIIb-Q1. Next base: position 5,804 of record JAQXFA010000014.1, on the reverse strand, counting down.
GGTAATTCTTCGCTGGTTTCCCCCTACTCCCATTCCTGAAGACCCCGTGAATCATTGATGAGGGGTGAGCCCCTCGGAGAGTCCGGTCACCATGTTTGAACTGCACGTGTTGGGTACTTCGTCGGCCCGCTTTTCACACGACCGAGCCGTTTCTGGGTCGTTTCTGATGACACCTGGTGGTGCAGTTTTGATAGATTGTGGGGAAGGAATGCAAAAACGCCTTCTAGACCAAAATAAAGCTTTGAAGAAAAGTGGTTTGCAGATTCGTAGTCGGATGGCTAAAGTCCGTGCAATTTTATTCACTCATGGCCATCTTGATCATTGTTGGGGCTTATTGCCAATGTTGCATACAATGTCATTGGATGGACGCACTGAACCACTTACAATAATCGCCCCGACCAGTCAGAAGGCTGTTGCGTGGGCGCTAAAAAATCCAGGTGATTCACCACCCGCTGAGAGTGGCGTTGATTCAACAGATCTAGCAATTCTATTCCAACAATGGCAATCTCTTGGCTCAAAAGACGATGATTTTGGTTTCAAAATTGATTGGGTGTTGTTGCCAATTGAACAGCATTCTCCATTCATTTCTCCAATTCAACCTCTTGATGGCGTTGAATTAATGGTAGTCCCCACTGAACATGGTATTCCATCATGTGGCTGGCAAATTACAACCAATCCTGCGATGGGGAAATTCAACCGCGCTAAAGCAGATTCGCTTTCTTTAACCACTGAACAGGTTGCTACGCTTGCAGGTGGCGAAGATATCACAACAGATTCAGAGACACTTATGGCTAAAGATTTCCGTGGTGAAGTGAAACCCAGACGTTCTCTTCTAATTTCAGGAGACACGATTGGAGGTGTGCAAGCATTTGGAGAACTCACAACTCCTCCCGATTTATTGTTGCACGAGGCCACTTTCCTAGAGTATAAGTCAGAAAAGGCAAAAATGTACAATCATTCAACAACACACGATGCGGCGCGGCATGCTAAAGTTTCAGGTTGTCAAGTGTTAGCATTGACTCATTACAGCTCAAGTGTTGATGACATAACTGTTGTTCAAAATGAAGCCCAAGAGTTGCATAAAAGGTCAATTGCATGCAGTGATGGAGATGTTTTCACCATTTCACGTGACGGGGAAATCACTGTCCATAGGCGTTGCGAAGCATGGCAAAATTACTCTCTTTGAGGGTTTGATGTAGTTACACCCGAAGGGTGAACTATTGAAAGGGAGAACATCGGCACAACTTATGATGCGTTGGAGTGTTGCGGTCTCAGTTGCCCTTTTGATGCTACTTGGCAGCATGGTCCCAGCAACGATTTCAAATGGCCTTGATTTGAATAATATCAATCAGCAAGCAGGGGCTAAAGATCCACCGTGTCCAGCAACCAATGTCAGCAACCTTCCACCGATGGTAACTCTAACTGACCAAACATGTTTGCAAGTATCATTAGGTACTCTAGCGCCTGGAAGTTTAGTTTCAATTGAAGCAACGGTAACAGGTAATTCAGCTGACTTACTGTTCTTCGCTGCAAATTCAGTTGGTACCTATCTCAATGACCAATCATACAGAACTTCATCAATTTGGGAGGCTGATGCATCGGTAGAGTCACTTTCAGGTGATGCAGAATGGCATTGGGAAGTTCCAACAGACCGTTCGGAAACAGCATGGTTTCTGATTCTTGACAATCTTGCACATTCAGGGGACCAAGGTAATGGTGGTCAGGGTGGTAATGATTCTAATATCACAATTTCAGTGACTTTCCCAACCATGTCATATTGGACTCTAATTGATTCACTGCAAGTTCTTGCACCGGGTAGCCATGTTGCACTTCTTGGCCCATCCGAACTAACTCTAGACGCGGGTACTCAGGTTTCAGTAACTGCTCTACCTCTCTCGGGAGTGGGTGATTTGTTCATCCTAACCGAGTCTCAGAAAGACACCTATTTGTTGGGTGGTGGTGGTTCTTTTTGGGTTCCTGGAACTCAAATGCTTTCGATAACAACAGCAACTTCACAACCTTGGACAGTTCCATCTGATTTAGCAGGGCAACCTCTCTATTTGTTTTTGGATAATGAAGCAGGTCCAACAGGTGGTGGTGATGGTTTGTCACCTTTGAGAATTACAGTCAGCGTTACATTATTGCCAGTATTGGACCCGGTAATATCTAGCGCGGATGATTTGACTGATGTCGATGTAAAAGAACAGGTTAGTTTTGATGTTGAATCCACTCCTAATCTTTCACAGCAGGCTGATTTGAGTCAAACTGAATGGGATTTTGATGGTGATGGTTCCATTGATGCTACTGGAGAATCAGTTACAACATTATTTTCAAGCCCCGGCAATCGTTCAGTTAAAGCCATAATTAACGGGCCTGATGGTAGGAGTAGTAGCAACACAATTCCAGTATCTGTGATAGATACTTCAAATCCAAACTCTTCAATTCTTGGATCTGATACTTGGCAGAGAGATGTTGACGCAAGTTTCACATTAACATCAACATCAGTTGATAATTGGCAAGTTGTTAGAGAAGAATGGAGAGTTGATGGAACCCTAATATCCTCTTTTACAAATTCATTACCTTCATCCTTTACGCACGCAATTAACACCACGGGCGAACATATTGTTGAGTTAACTGCAGTTGATGGGGCTAACAATATTGACGCCACAGTTGTCACAATTATTGTGAGAGATGGTACAAAACCAGTAGTAGGTGACATTGTAGCTATTGATACAGTGATGGCTGGTACTTCAATGACTTTCAGTGTAAATGCAAGCGACCCCGAATCAGACCAGTTGGCATATGCTTGGGATTTTGATAAAGAGGTTGATTCTGACGGAGACAGTGTGACTGGAAATGATATTGACGCTACTGGCTCCACAGTTGCTTGGACTTTCAGCGTCGCGAAACCGACCTATGTCACAGTTACAGTCACTAATGATGCAAACCTCTCAAAAACAGTTCAGGTTTTAGTCGATGTTGAGGCTGACCCAACTGCTGTAAGTAGTTCTTCATCCCCTCTAGATAGTTTAGTCCCATTCATTATTTTAGTGATTATCGTGGCACTAGGTGGTGGTGGGTGGTTTGCGTGGAAAAAGCGTAAAGAACAGTTGCATCAAGAAGCAGTAGCTCTCGCTCAAGCAGCCTCAGAAGAGGCTCAAGAACCTGAGCCAGAACGTGATGACCAACTTACAATGTATGCACCATCAGCCTCGCAATCAGGTGGCTATGGTGGTGGGGGAGATGCTAGTATTGCCGCACTAGCAGGGGCTGGTTACTCGCAAGGGGTAGTATCCGATGATGCCCTGGCTGCATTCAGTGATGATGATGAAGCGGAAGAAGTTGCTGAAAAAGAACCAATCCTAGATGATCTTGATTTCCTCCGAAGCAAAGATACGAAACCGGAACCCGAAGTTGCAAAGCCTCAGGCACAATCATCCACAACTAAGCCTGAAGGTAAAGTTGCTAAGCGCTCATCCGGAATCGCTCTTCCAGATTCTGCAGGGGTTTCTACATCTCAACCATCTGTTCAATCTAAAGCAGCACCTACGGCAAAGCCTGTCGCTGAACCTGAACCCGAAGTGGTTGACAGTACAACAGTGAAAGCCTCTTGTCCATCTTGTGAACAGATGTTTGCCGTAGATATGCCAAACGATGTTGAACAGGCTCTAGTGGCCTGTCCAAAGTGTGATCAACGAATCCGTCTTGAAAAATAAGTCAGAAATCGTCCTCTATGAGGACGAGTGATATTGGCCAATTCCAATAATGCAAGAAATGACTCAATTTTGATTCAATGAACCAAATCGTTCAAGCAACATGAGCGAGTAAATTACTGCATGGAGGAGGCAAGCGTCAGATTGTTAGTTGCGGGACCTCGCACATCTGACTCAAAAATGGGGATTTTGATTACACTCATCATTTTACTGCCACTTGTTGCCCCAATCAGCACATCATCAGCCGAATTACAAGTCAGTGCTGAAGATTTTGATATTCTTTCTCAACTTGATTCAGCGCTTGAAACTAGATCTACAATGGTTGGTAATGCAGCGGTGACAACCGCCGCTAGCAACGTTCTTGACCAAGTTCGATTGGAAGAGAGATTGAGTGATGCGAATGACCCGCTAGCGAGAATTGATGAGAGCATGTCGAATATGGTGATGGTTAATTCCACTCCTTCTGAAGCAGTACATCCAACGCCATACGAGATGGTACTCAATCCAGATGAACATCCAGATGAATGGGCCAACAATATTTGGGGGACTCTGTTAACTGCAGATAATTTTGTTATTTGGACTCATTTCAAAACAGATACAGGGCAGGAGTATAATCACTATGAAGAGGTTGACTTTTCAGAAACTGGGCTTTTTGCTGGTGGATTAATTGGACTACTCACAGGCTCAAACCCATTGCTTCATGAAATCTCCATTGATGATGATTCCACCAACGATATTGAGGTTGGTTTCACTGTAGACACCTCACAGAGTGATGGATGGGGGACTGAAGGAAATCCACCAACTACTTTGTGGGTTGAACCGACTATTGAATTCTCAGTAGTTGCTCTTGATACCCAGGCAACTTTGTGGGACCATATTGAATATCTCGAAGTATCGCTGATGAAACAATTCGCATATTCGTTGAACCCACTTGGGGAAGGTGAGAGTTATGTTTGGGTCATTGATAGCCGATTCACTATGATGCCAGAAGATTTTAGCTTGGAAGTAGGGCTTGAGAGATTTTGGTTTGATATTAGTGGGGCTACACTATCATTCCTCTCAGCATTAATTGGAATTGTTACTGGGCCAATAGATGAAACAGGGATATCAATCGCGTCAGTAGCAGCACCATATGCGATTCATGTAGACAATGTGGGACAGACAGATTGCCCCGATGATTATGATGCCGCAACGATGCATGGTGCTGAATCTAGTGTACATCGTTGTACCGTAGGTGTTGGTTTTGGTTATGTTCACTTTAACGCGCCGGCTAATGCAGGGGACAAAGAGACTAGCGAATTTGCTTACATTGATATTGGGATTCATCCTGTTGAAATGAATGTGGTTTTACCTTCTGTTATTGATTTAGTTTTGAGGAATGATGATGTTCTCACAACGTCATTTGGGATGACAGGGGAAGGTGGTTTAGATACGGTTGAATACTTTGCTGATGAGAGAGCAGACTTACATTTACACTTCCACGAGAACCGTTCAAACCAAGTTTCTGCACCGGGTGAACCTTATGGTAACATTACAGATTCTCTTGGTTGGTTGAGAGGAATGCCCTCCGGGCAACTACCGTCAGATGAGGTTTCACGAATTTTCCGAATGCTTGGTAGTGAGTCATCACCGGAATTACCAGGGCAAATGCCAGAAAGAGTTTCAATGATACTTGCAATCAAGAATTTCAGTAAAGATACAACTCCAAATAATGCTGATTCCACATTACCAGTTGACCCGACAGACCCGCCAAATACACTAGTGGTGTTATTTGCAACTCAGTCTGTTACTGAAATTGATTATTCTTCATGGTTCCAACGAGAGGGCGCAATTGATGATCACCGGAGATTACGCATCCATGCCACTGATTTACCAACTGGATTAGTTTTGCAAGGTAGTTTCCAATTAGGGGGTGGTGAAGCCGCAGAAGCGGCTATTGGAAACGCTCAAGCAGACCCTATCTCAGCACTTTTAGATTCAACAATTCTCAATATTGTTGATGTCTTCATTGATATTGGTAATATTGTAAATAGCATTCCGGAAGCAATTGTCAACATCGTTGGTGGTGATGGTGATGGTACTGGCACAGGT
>JAQXFA010000013.1 GCA_029250565.1 Candidatus Thalassarchaeaceae archaeon | reverse complement strand
CACCGTCCTTGACTACCTTTGGAGTAGTTCGTGTTGGCTCTTCATCAACGATCTTCTCAACTCTTGAACTTACATCATTAGCCAATTCATCTACCCTTTCAAGGTGTGAAATAAAAGCGTCCGCCTCTTCTCGGGTATTGTAAAGGTAGAATGATGCTCGGTTAGTTGCTGTGATGCCAAGTTTCCGCATCAGTGGTTGGGCACAGTGATGTCCAGTACGTACGGCAAAACCCCCTAGGTCAAGGAAATGTGCTAAGTCCTCTGCGTGGATGGTTTCGTGAAGGAAAGACACCACTCCTGAACAGTTAGGGTCTGTGTGATCGCCGTAAACCTTGAATCCTGGTATTTTAGATATTGCAGCAGCAGTATATACCGCTAAATCGTGAATATGTTGGTGGATTTCATGCATGTCAAATTGTGCAAGATAATTGATTGCCGCGCCCCATCCAATTGCTTCTGCGATTTTTGGGGTGCCTGCCTCAAATCGGTATGGACCGGTTTGGAAGGTGGAATGGTCAAGGAATACTTCCTCAATCATATCCCCGCCAGCCATGAATGGTTGCATCTCATCTAGCATTTCTGGCTTGACAATTAAACTGCCAATTCCTGTAGGGCCGCACATTTTGTGACCGCTAATGGCAACGAAGTCAGCATCTAATTCTGTTAGATTTAGCCTCTCATGTGGTGAAGCCTGTGCACAGTCAATGAGAACTCTTGCCCCCTTGCCGTGGTTACCTCGGCTATGTGCCATTTCAATAATCTCTTCAACAGGATTTCTTGTTCCAATTACATTGCTGGTGTGAATACATCCGACAAAACTGGCTTCATCGATTGAAGCCTCAAATTCATCCATATTGAGGCGGTATGTATCAGGATCAACTGAGACGAAGCGAATTTCAATTCCTCTCTCTTTTGCAATTAGTTGCCATGGGACGATGTCAGCATGGTGTTCCATTTCAGTAATTAGTACAACGTCACCTTTCTTGAGATTAGCCCGTCCCCATCCATGAACTACCAAATTTATTGCTTCAGTTGTGCCACTTGTGAAAATTACTTGTTCTCTATCAACATGGAACCAGTCGGCAATATCTTGTCGTGCCTTCTCGTAGGCAGCAGTTGCCTCTTCAGCGAGTGTGTGAACCGCTCGGTGAACATTACTGTTGTTTTTCTCATAGTAGTCAGTCATCGCTTGAATAACGGCTTTTGGCTTTTGAGTAGTGGCTGCATTATCCAAGTAAACTAACTGGCGACCTGAAGGAAGTACTCTCGAAAGAATGGGGAAGTCAGCGCGAATTAAAGGTAGATTCAGTGCCATATTGCTTCCTCCTTGGATTCCGTCATCAGCCACCACATTATCAATCCATGTTTTTTAGAACTCACACCTACGGTGTGTTTTCAAGATGTAGATGAAAGTCCACCAGAAATCAGTTGGTCAAGCCAATTATGGATTTTTTCTGACCCCATTTCATTTAGAGTTGAATTAAGGAATGCTGTGATTAGGAGTCCACGCGCTCCATTATCGGAGAATCCACGTGTTTTCAAGTAGAACATTTGGTCATCATCAACAGGGCCACTGGCAGTTCCATGGCCGCACCCCACTACCTCATTCTCCAAAACTTCTAGTTCGGGAATAGAGTCAGCCTCAGCATCTTTTGAGAGGAGTAGATTATTGAATACTTGAGCGGAATCTGAACCCTTTGCCCCATGAGCGATTCTTAGCATACCTGTCCCGATAGTCCGGCTTTTTCCACCACAGGTTGAGTGCCATTTCAAGCGGCTGAAAGTTTCCAGTTCTTCGTGCATGATTTCGACATGGTGGTCGTTATGCTGATTCCCTGCAGAAAGGATTGCCCCATTCACTTGAAGATTAGCGCCTCGGCCATTCAGAATATATCTCAAATCACCTTTAGTTTGAACACCACCAGAACCAACGGTTCCGAATTTTACTTGAGCATCTCTTAGTAATGTGAATTGTTCAATTCTGAGAAGTTTGCTGGCTCCAAGTCGGTTTACAACTACATCGTTGAATATTGCAGATTTATCAATCGTCCCACACCTCATGAGTCCAAACCAATCTGCACCACTTTCAATTAAAGTAAGCAATTCAGTTTGTGAATTTGCCCCTACTGAAACATCAATTTGGATGCCACTTACACTACCTGTGCTCTCAACTGTGAGTAAGAGTGGTTGCTCAATGATAATTCCATCATCAATTCTGATTTTTACTACACTCTCTTCGGATAGTGCGCGGATGAAAGCACCTCCAATATCAGAGTCAATATTTCTAGTTAAATCCCCATCAATTGCAGAAACAGAAACTCCCTTTGGTGGTTCACTTCCATCCAACATTGTGAGAGATACTACAGCAGATGATACTTCACTTGGGATTTCTTCAGGCTTTCCAGTAGGATGAATACGGTGCCAAGGTGTGTAGCGCCACAAATGTTGAGCTCGATCAGGTGCAGGGATAGCAAGGTATTCTGCTTCACCTGACATCAAATCACCATCACACAGTCTAAATCGAATTGATAATCGATTTCACCCGATGCTACCTTCCATTTCCAAAGCCATCAGTTTGTTGAGTTCAACTGCATATTCCATTGGCAATTCGCGTGTAAATGGTTCAAAGAATCCGTTGACAATTAGTGCCATAGCCTCGTCTTCGGTGTGGCCGCGAGACATCAGATAGAACAACTGGTCGTCACTAACTTTACTGACGCTAGCCTCATGTTCACTACGGCAGGTTGGGTTGGAAATTTCCATAGTTGGATAAGTGTCAGATTGGCTATCTTCGTCAAGAATTAGGGCATCACAGACAACATTAACTTTGCAATTTTCTGCTTTCTTTGCTACAGTAACCATCCCTCGATAACTACCTCTGCCACCATCT
>JAQXFA010000012.1 GCA_029250565.1 Candidatus Thalassarchaeaceae archaeon | reverse complement strand
CCGTATAAGCCAGTCTTTTTCAAGCAAGGGTTGAATGGGATTCCATCAAATTCATATGCTGACATTAGGATTAATGCAATCCCCCATATTACTGCTGAATCTAGCCATTCTAAATGTCCAATCGTTTTTTCGGTATGGAATATAATTCCACCCAACATTATTGTTGATAGAACAAAGCAAACCCAAGAGAATATCTTGGCTGCTTGTTCTGAAATAGCACCAGATGCCAACGGTCTTGTTGGATGATTTATTCGATCAGCGTTTATGTCTTGTAAATCATTTAATGCGTTCCATCCTGCCATGAAGAAAGCCACACTTAAGGAATGTAGTAAAAGAGGGATTGCGATGTTATCTTGGCTCAAAGCACCGACAATTAGTGCGCCTAGTAGTACTGTGAGAACACCCATGGTCACATTGACTCCTCAGGCGAGGGTCCACCAGTCGCGACCTGTCATTGAACAAGTTGGAGTCGCGTATGGCACTTCATGCCTGCGCCGTTATATTCGCGTTAGATATCGCGGATAGATCCCATACACATACTGTATAACGGCCCCCGCGAAAGAAATCTCGAACGTGACCTACTTTCTGAAATCTAAGGTCTTTAGCAAGTATATTTCCAACTTGATTCATTGTTGCCCCCCAGGAGAATCTATCATTGAGGTGGTCGAAGATATCAACAGTATTGGAACTGCCATGTTCAGCTAAGTATTCTGCTACTGCTTGTCTCAATCTCTTTGTTCTACTCAAGCAATCACCTCGGTGTTTGAAGTTGCTTTCGCTCTAAGGCGAAGAGTCCTCCACCCTGGTCTGTTATTTTTGTTAAATTCATCAGAATTAGTACTAGTTGTAATTAATCTTCCACTTGAAGTTGCTAGACGAACTAATCTATGGCTAACATTTTGGCTTACATGTGTTGTATCACTACTCATTCTAAGGCTTCTAAAAGGAGTTTCATGAACTACCTCTGCCAGTATCGTTTCTCTGTTCTTTATGCTTGTTTGCATAGACGGAACCAGAGAGGGGCGGTATATGAATCAACGATGAAGGGAGTAGGCTGAAAGTGAAACTGAAACGTGGGTATGCAAGCCATCTACAGGTGAAAGTGAAAGTGAATATGGTTATTCTAGCCACCCTGTTTGTTGATATACCGATGGTTAGTCGGACGGCTTGCTTGGCTTGTGTGGTGTAGTTCGGCCCATCATGACGGGTTCTCGATCCGTCGACCCGGGTTCAAATCCCGGCACGAGCATCTTTGGAAGTGTCGAATAATAGCGGTGCTCTTATCTTTGCAAAATACAGCATACAGGGCAGTTTTTCAAAACGTCAGTTTCACTCCTTGAACATGATAATTGGTAGTCCCGGCAGGAGTCGAACCTGCGTCCCCTGGACCAAAACCAGAGATGATGGACCACTACACTACGGAACTAGTGGAGTCGGCCAAAAGCCACTTGGTTTTGACCTTGACGCTTTGAGATTGTAATTACAACTGTTAATCATCCGTGCGAGCCCTTCAAGGGCTCGGTATGAATCCGATGCATATGGTTAGGGAACCTTTGGCCTTGAGGGCCGTACTTATTCTCTTTATCATGATTTTAATGCCATGGTCAGGAACCCATGATTTTCAACCTCTTGAAACAATTTCAGCCCAATCTGATGATAATGTTTCCACGAATAATCCAGATATTATTTCTCTAAATACAAATGATGCACAGATTTGGCCACCGGCACCACAATGGTGGGCCCGTGGTGAAGAACAGGTTGAAGTCTATGTGATTACACGTGATTTGTTTTCTCTAGATAATTGGCAGAAATCACATGGTTACGAGATAAAACAATCCCAACCAATTAATGGCCAATCATTCACTGAAACCACTCCATCATCAGGTGTTATCGAGCATCGCAAACTCATTTTGCCTGCGAATGTCGTTCCTAAGTTACTCGGAATCATGGGTGTCATGTCCATTTTTGAGGATCCAGGCTCCCCTGAACCTTTCTCAACTGAATCAATTGAACCCCTCTCTGTGAGAACTGGTGAGTTGCATGGTGCAACGGATTCATGGTCTATGGGTGTAAATGGTTCTGGGGTAAAAGTAGCAGTTGTGGATTCAGGAATTGATTTCGCTCATCCTGATTTGAATGGGACTCAGGCTAGGGTTAATGACTCTAGCAACCCCTATGATGGCTGGCCAATAATGTGGGATCCACGTAGTGTCGATATTTGGCTGAAAGATGGTGATTCATATCCTTTGAATAGTGGCTCATACTATTCAGACACTTCAAATTTAGATAATGATTCTAACAACAATTCAATCCTTGATTCAACTGGATTCATTGTTTCTGATTTACTTCCTTCACTTTCGGGGACTTATCATTATGGCCTTCATCCTGATTCTCAATTGATAGTAAGGGCTGGTGGTGAAGTCAATATTTTGGTAGTTGATGATTTTACTGCTGGAATTTATGAAACAGTATATGTTGATTTTGACAGAGATGGAAATTTCAGCGAAGAGAAACCAATGCGACGAGGCAGTGAAACCTCTGGTTTAGACACAGATGATGATGGTTTATGGGACCAATCTGGTGGGCTTTTGTATTGGGTTAGTGATGGGGTAAATGGGGTTCCTTACAGCGCTTCTTATGCTGCAAGAGCTGGATTTCAGAATCGTATTTCTGGTTCTGGAAACTTGACATTATTCATGATTGACGACATAAATGACCCAGGCGGAAATCACGGCACACTTTGTGCATCAGCAGTTGCAGCCCAAGGGGAAATCGCAAATGGCAAGGTTTTGGGGATGGCTCCTAATTCCGAATTAATTTCTGTTGCTGATTTTTATGCAGGCGGTTCTTTCCTTGATGCTTGGAGATTTCTAGCCGAAGGATATGATGGTGTAACAGATAGTGGAGACGAAGCTCAGATAGGTTCGTTTTCATTTGGCTGGTCAAATGTTCACAATGATGGTACTGACCAAATGTCACTGTATCTAGATTGGCTAACAAGAGTACACTCCAAGAACACAACTTTCCTCGTTGCAATGGGTAATGGAGGCCATGGATATGGTACTGCAGCATCTCCTGGTGGTTCACATGGAATCATCTCAGTTGGTGCATTTTCTTCACAAGCAGGCCAATCTCATGGTGGGACGTGGGGAGACGCGGCACCTTGGTCTAATCGTGGACCTAATTCAGCAAGCCGATTAGACCCTGACATCGTAACAGTCGGATGGTCAGCTACGGGTAACAGGGGTCTGAATGATGTTACTAATGCAAATTCTGCGTACAGAACTTGGGGGGGCACTTCACTTGCAACTCCTATAGCAGCAGGATTAGTTGCATTGATTTACGATGCATGGATGCAAGAATATGGTATGTATCCTGATTCCCAAACAGTGCGTGACTTGTTGATGTCAACGGCTGATGACCGTGGTTACGATCCATTAGTACAAGGTGGTGGGTTTGCAAATATCAGCAGAGCAGTATCAGTGATTCAAGGTGCAAATGGTTCAGCATGGGTGACTCCTGCCTCATGGATGGCTGGTTCAAATCACGGTGTTCACCGTGAAGCCAATACGAACATCCTATTTCCAGGGCAGTCTTCATGGGCGAACTTTACGGTTAATGGAACAGGTGGAACTCCTGTCAATATATCTTGGGACGGTGCATCTCTTGAGCCAACAGCTCATCATACGCAAGTGTGGAACTCTTCAACCACTTTAGGGTGGGATGGTTATCAGGAAGATAGACCGGATATTTTGATTCCTGTTCACATAAAAGGAGATGCAAACCTCTCACTTTCTAACGACACTTCAATAGTTCGTGCACGAGTTACTCTTCCAGGTGCTGGTTTTGATGGCAATGATGACATGTACGAAGAAAATCGTGTATACATTGAGTTGATGCGTTGGCATGATGATGATGGTGACGGGAAATGGTGGGATGATTCAAACAACAATTCTCTAGTTGATTCTGGAGAGATGGAGGATAGCAGTGAATACTCAATGGTCACTTATCATTCATACGCAAGTGGACAAGCCGAGGTGCGCCTTGGTTTCCCCACTCAGCGCGACGGAGACGGTATCCTTCTAGGTGTCTATAGAAGAAATATGAGAACAAATGTTATGGATCCATTGGAGATAGAAATTGATTGGACTGCTTTTACTTCATCTGAGAATACATCATGGCTTTCACCCTGTGCAGGGAATTCCACAATTCCAGCAAATGGCACCCTTTTCGTCAATTGTCGTGTTGAAGTCCCACCCAATGCCATACCCCAGTTACGTCAGGAGCAAGTTAGGTTCCAGTTTGAATCAAATAATTCATCTTATGATTGGGCTTTACCTGTAATTGTTAATGTTGCATCAAATGGTCCAATTAACCTAGTTCCAAAACCAATTGATGGTAATGTGACTAATCAAACGTTGTACAGTGAAACTTGGTTACAAGGCGCTCAGAGATGGGGTTGGCGCTCAGAATCAGGTGATTGGAAATTCCTTACTTTTGATTGGCCTTACAATCTCTCAGGGAATGGTGCGATCGTGATAGATGTTGATTGGCCAGATAATATTTACACAGATGTTGATGTAATTTGGATGTCTGAGAATGGCCACCCATATTCGTTAGAAGATCCGGTTGCTTATGGTCAATACAACTTAGTTCCCGAGGTTTCATCTGAAAACAAGGATATTGGCTCAGGTAAATATCGGTGGGAAACTTCAACAGGAGGTAGCCATGAAATTTTGGTAGCTGATGCTACGCCTGGTATGAAACAAATGATGCTTCATTCAATTCGTCATGGTGTAAACACCAATGATAACCCGCTGAATATTAGCGTAGGGCTGGTGAATGCAATCAATGGCTCACTATCCAAGGTAGTCAGTGATTGGGCTGATGCAAATGGGGAAGAAGTCATTACAATTGGTGCAACTTTACCTCTAAATGTTTCATCCATTGAAGGATTTGGTTGGACTCGCCCCGTATTACTTCCATCTGAAACAGCTACACAAGATACAGCAGGAAGTTGGTCATCATCTGGGTATTCACATCAAATAGATGTCCAAAATGCTGAATTATTGAAGATTGAAATTGATTCTTTGTCCCCTAGGACCGATTTGGATTTGGCCCTTTATCGAGATAAGAACAACAACGGAATTATTGATTTTGGCAGTGAGCAAATACAAACTAGTGGGAATTGGAATTCTGATGAAGAGATTCTCATTGAGTCTCCCACTACAGGGACTTGGTGGGCAGTAGTGCATGGATTTGATGTACCAAATGGTACGGCTTCTTTTTGGTTAAAGGAAACAGTAATTGCTGGAGATTCTCTATCTATTGGAAATATTTCAACTCTCAATAGTTCACAAATTAATTCTAGGTTTTCAAATGGCAGCAGTGCTCTTGGTGGCATGGTTCCAGTAAGTGCTTTTGATGTTAATATCAGTTATGAAATGCCTGAAATGGCAGGTAATTGGCAAGGTTTTCTTGTCGTCAATCTAGATTCAGGGGGTTCTATTCGCTTAAGTTATGATTACCAATTAGATGAATTGGTTCCGATATTAGATTTCTTAACTCCTGTTAATTTGACGCGAACGAATCAATCAATCCCTCTTACTCTTGAAGCACATGATTTTGGCAGCGGTTTCAATCTATCTTCCTTAACGCTTGATACACAACCACAAGTTGATTGGGAGAATGCATCATTTACTCTTGAGGCAATTTCTGAAAGGGGTGGTGTGTCTACTGATTATGCCGATTCGTGGGTCCATTGGAATACTGCAAACAATGAATCTCTTGGTTCTCATTACCACGAATCAGGTGGGTTTGTAACTTTGGAGGTGGATGAGCCTACATCGACAGCAGATGGTACTGATCCCTCAGCACCATCTTGGGTTGTAAACACCTCTCAAAATTCTAGTCAAAACAGATACTTAACCACTGATAGTGATAATGGTTGGGTTGCAACAAATACTGATTCTGGTCCCCGATTAGACTACTCTATAGATTTTCCAACAAATGGTACTTACTATGTTTGGCTGAGAATGAATGCAGCAGATGTGTATGGTCATGCGGTTCATATTGGGGTTGACGAGACGCCAATAACAAGTACTCCAGCAGGCATGTACACGAATACATATGGTAGTTGGGGATGGACAAATATGGCATTAGATCAGAGTCAATCTAGTCCGGTATATTTTGAAGTGACAAATCCTGGTAGGCATACTATCAATATCTGGGCGTCTGAGGATGGGGTGGCGATAGATCAGTTATTGATTACAGATTCCTGGAGTTTTGTTCCAACAGGTATTGAAAACTCAAAGGCCCCTTACGTTGACCTAACGTTGCGTTCTGCTTGGTTAAACCTCTCACTTCCCGAGGATAATGGGTGGAGGACTTTTTCAGCAGAAGTAATTGATGTGGCTGGTAGAGAAAATACTTCGAATTTGATGGTTGAATTTGATGATTTAGCACCACCAATTATTATTTCAGGATGGGATTTCTTATCCAATAATTCCCAAATGCCAATTATTGTACAAACTGATGTAGGGGCGGAATTGTGGTTGAATGGTTCTTTGATTGAAATCAATGAAACTGGGTTCGCTGAGATTCAGTTACTCCTCCATCCTACTTATTGGGTTACAGGAGCTGGAGACCCAAACAATGCAGCAACATGGGAATGGGTTAATTTAAACAACTTCAGAATAACTGCTAGGGACTTAGCAGGGAATTGGAATAGTCGAGAGTTTGAGGTGGCATATGATGGATGGGGGGCGCATAACAATGGACCTGAACCGCAAATTGTCTTAACTAGTTACGGAGGTATTTCTGATGGTGAGTTTTGGTTAGTTGAAGGACTGATACCTCCAGACCGCCTTAATGTTAAACAAACGCCATTACGAGTAAATGTCGATGCCTACTTTGATACTAAGCAAGTTTGTGCTTACTTCATTGATGAAGAGGGTGTTGAACAGACATCTACTTGCCTCTC
>JAQXFA010000011.1 GCA_029250565.1 Candidatus Thalassarchaeaceae archaeon | reverse complement strand
TCTTGGGACAATTATTCCGGCAACCAATCTTGGCCGAATGGCGGGCTATCCAACAATATTGGTCCATCTTTGGATATTATTAATGGCGGTAAATCGGGAAATGTCTTCAATTTTGATGTCACATATGCAGTCCAGGAATACATGAGAGGGATACACCAATCAGCAACCGGAGAGGGGATTTCTTTACTTTTACAATCAAATGGAGCAAATAATGAATGGGCAAGATTCGCAGGAAGCGAAGAAGGCGCGTATACCCTACGCCCAAAGATGATAATCAACTATGCATGGGGTGATGGGACTGGCCCAACTGACACTGTTACCGTACAATCACCTCTTGATGGCCGAGGTGTTTGGTCAGTAGTGAACAACAACATGACTGCCGATTTAACACCAACCCTAAATTGGTCAACTACTGGTCACACAAACGACGAAGTACGTATTGAACTGGCCGGTAATGAAGATTTTACTCAAGGACCATTCTATCGTGTTGATAGTCGTGATACGAATAGTGGAATCAACACAACCGCTGGAACATTTACCATTCCATCAAGTTGGGGTCTTGACTACGGTGAAGATTACTATTGGCGAGTTCGTTGGATTGAGGATGGTGACTGGGGAGGCTATTCCTCAACTCCAGGATTTTTCCTTTCAACCATAAATTCAACTTGGGTTTCAAACAATACATGGCAATTCCGACTTCGGCATTCCAATGCATCAAACACCATGGCAATGCCTTTCTGTGCTGATACTTACATTGACAGTCTCGGCCCGAGTTCATCCAATAATGCCGGTGAATTATCAATATCAAGTAGTCAATATACACTCTTTGGATGCGATATACGTAACCACATTTTACCACCCGGTCTTGCTGTAACAGATGTTGAGCTAAGGATGAAATCATCATATGTTTCGGGTTCTATTTCAGCATCAGTGTATGAATTGATTAATCATCGATGGGATGAGGGAAGCGCAACTTGGGAGAATTACGAAGGAGCAAACAATTGGTCTGGGTTTGGAGCATCTGGTTCCGATCGTGGACAACTCCTTGATTCCACCACAATATCTGGTGGAAGCACCCCCACATGGTTCACATGGAATGTAACCGTTGCAATGCAGAATTCAATGCGATGGAATGTCCCTGTTGACTTCCTAATTATTGGAACAGGCTCAGGAGCAGCAGCAATGACAGACAAGGAAAATGCGGGAAGTGCAGCAGATTACCCCGAACTTGTCATCAATTACAGCCCTGGTTCAATGGCTGTACCCGACCCACCTCAACCAGCCGCCCCAATCAATGGAGTTTGGTCAGTAACAACTGGAATGCTCATCGCACCTGATAAGACTCCTGAACTGACTTGGAACCATACTGGAAGTATATCGGCAAATGGCTGGGTTGTTGAAATGGACACCACTAATACATTCAACAGTAATAACTTGAGAGTAGCCCGTTCATGGGTTCAAATCAATGATTTTGATGTCCTCAACAACACCTATACCCCATCTTCTAATCTCAGTACGAGTGAAGTTTGGTATTGGCGTGTACGAGGTTCTTCTCTCACAAACCAACTTGGTAATTGGAGCAATGTTGCAGACTTCGTTGTACCAAATATTGAGAGTGGCTCTCTTGACTCTGATAACTCATACATTGTCATTAGGCCAGGCGCAGCTGTAGCAAATCAAGGAATTCCAAATGTTCCTGATACATGGATAGATGCAAATGCAAATAGAAACATAACTCACCAAGGAGCGGGCCATCTAGTAGTTGGGTGTACCTCTTCTGATTGCCCTAAATCGTCAATGCTCTCATTCCCATTGAGTGAACTACCGCAACCTAGTAATGCGAGAATTGTCAGTGCAGAATTGCATCTTTGGCCGTTCTCAGTTAATTCAACAACAAACGGATATGCACCTCGCATCTCAGTTCACAGAACACTTCGTAATTGGAATGCAAATGCTACAGGGGCATCATGGACAGGAGATGCAAGTAATAATTCTACAACAATGTGGAGTCAAGCAGGAGGAATCGGTAGCGGCGATGTGGGACCATTAATCGATATTGGTAGTCCGATTGCATCCAGTTGGTTCAGCCTCAATGTAACTGAATTAGTTCACGGTGCTGTCACCGATGGAGAAAACAGAGTAAACATGACTTTGCGCTCTAACACTAATGCTTATGCTGAAGCAATGTTCTACAGCGCAGATTACACTTGGGAAAGTAGCAGGCCATTCCTGAAACTTTGGTATCGAAACGGCACTGGCTCGGCGTCAGTTGGCACACCTTCACTTTTGGATCCAGCAAACGGAAATATTACTTGGGATATCTCTGGACATGCACTAGGGAGTAACCAAGCACCCTTACTGTCATGGACTCATGCTACATCATCAAGTGTTGACGGATGGAGACTTTTCATCTACAATGATAGCGATGATGTTAGAGATGGATACCAGATATTTGACAGTAGAATGGATGCTGGATTTGACCTAACAAATATGACATGGACCCCTGGATTTAACTTCGCCACCGATTCTAATCAACGTTGGTTTGTCCAAACTATCAAGGATGACATCTATGGAAACAGAAGCAGTAGTTTCACCTTCGATGTACCTAATGCACTAGGCTCAGAAGTAAATTCAACAGATGCTCGTTTGAGAGTTATTGAAGGTGGGGCTTTGACTCGTTTGTCTATGCCAATGTCCTTCGCTGATACTATGCTCAATTCTTGGCAACCAAACAGCAATACAGGAAATAGTCAGACACTTTCAGTTGGTAGAAGCCCCTCAACATCCAATACTAACCATGAATCTTGGAGTGTGATGAGAATTGATATGTCCTCGTTGCCAATCCCTAACCCATGGGAAGTCATTACTGCTGATGTAGAAATGTATTGCAACAGCTGTTCACCAACTTCATCCAATTCAATGACTATGACTGTTCATCCACTACTTGCTAATTTCACAGAATCGCAAGCCACGTATAACAATCTGAATGCAACAATCCCGTGGCCTAATCCCTCTATTGGAGGGGTTGTTGACTCCGTGACTGTTTACGGCTCAGGATGGTATTCATGGAATGTCACACAACTAATGCAAGCTGCCCGTATTCGCGGTGACGATACGTTACTACTTGCATTCACTGGAAGCAGCACTTCAAACACCATCGTTAAACAATTCCACAGTTCAGAATACACAGTAGATAGAGAACTACGCCCAGTACTCAATATCACTCACCGTATTGGAACTCAATGGCTACCTGCAGATGCAACTAACCCCGTCCCTTCAATCACCTCAACCTTGTGGGAAATCGGCGCTGAAAGGCCCTCTGCAAGAGACCCTGTGACTCTACAATGGTCACACCCGGCTCCTTCAAACGTGAGTGCGTGGCAAGTTCAATTGAGTTCACACACAAGTTTCGTAGCAAGCACCACCAACACTCTTGACTCAAGCAATGCACTAAGCTATGATGGAAGTTTTGGTACTAATCCACTCTCATATACAATTGATGTTCAAGGAGACTTGCCCCCTGGATGGGCTGGTTGGGCTGATGCTTGGCTACATTGGAGAGTGCGGCCAATAATTGGCGATTATGTGGGGAATTGGACAGATGGTGGAGAATTCAGAGTTCCTGCTGACCAAGGTAGTGATGACGGACTTGGTAACCACACTGTATCAATGAGCCGCGGTTCTGTGTTCTCCTCAAGTGGATATTTACCAACGGTCCCAGATACTTGGATTGACTCTACCCCTAATGCGGGCACTAACACCCCTCAAGGAAGTAACTCAACACTTGCGGTTGGCAACTCACCATTCCAATCAGGTCAAGATTCTGTAGCATTGATTCAGTTTGATCTCAGTGAATTACCATTCCCACCCAATATGCTCGCAACTACTGTTTCTCTGAAGATGTACCGCTCCGGCTATTCTACATCTGGAACCGCAACCGTTGGAATACACGAATGTAATTCGTTCTCAGAAACGGATACTTGGAATTCGTTCTCACTCGCAACTAATTGTAACTCAACAGCAGCATCAACCCTCAGCCAATCAGTAAGCGGGTTTGGAGGTGTTTGGTACGATTGGGATGTTACTACACTAGTGCAAGCAGCAGGCCATAATGGCACTGTTTCAATGGCAATCAAAGCCCCGAATTACTCTGGATATCTACAATTCACATCTTCTGAAGCAAGTGCTAGTGCTTATCGGCCACAACTTGTAATTGGTTATGTTGACAACCAAAATGGGACAGCACCACCTGGAACCCCGGTGCTATCATGGCCAACAGACCAACAGGTAATCTACTCGGTTTCACAATACGATGATTTCCTACTTGATGCGCCTGTAAGGCCGGATCTAACATGGAATCATGCAGGTGATACAACGGGATACATTGTTAGAATGTGGAACTCAACTGATTCCAATATGTTCTATTCATGGAACGCAACCAGCAATCAAGGATTATTCTCTACCCCCACAACTATTGCTACCTTTACCCCTGGATGGGACTTGGAAGAAGGTGGTGTATACTATTGGAATATTCAAGGTATTAACGGCTCTATTTTAGGACCGCGCTCATCAACTTGGGCATTTGGAATAGGAGGCCCAAATACTCAGTTTTCAGGAAACAATATTTGGACCATGGATTATCAAGAAGGAGATGATGTTGAAGAATTCAACCATCCAACGGTTGATGACACATACATAAGCGAAGGTAACCCTTCTACGAACTACCAAACCGATGCACTGAAGATTGGAGAAGGTTGCACAGGTGGACCAACTAGTAGTGAGAAGTGTATTGGAATTATTCAAATAGACCTCAGCCAAGTACCACTTACTGGAGACTCCAGAGCTCATTCTGGGCGACTGGCAATATGGCTTGAATCGGTATCAGCCCCAACCTCAGGTTGGATGGATATTACCGCTTATGCTTTGCTAAATAGCAACTTCCGCGAGGACCAAGCAAATTGGAATCAAGCATCACTTGGTAACAACTGGACATCTGCTGGAATTGGTGCTGGAAGTGACCGAAGCACAATTGCTCTAGGAACTGTTAGAATAATGGCAACCTCACAAGCAGGTTGGTTCTATGTTGATATCAGCGGCGCTCTAGCCGCAAATGTCAATGAGACATTCTCGGTTGTTTTGATTGGAACGCCACAACCGGTATCCCAAGGAACACCTCAATTCACTGCAACTTTTTCCAACAGTGAAGCCGCGAATGTTGGTCACCGACCAACTCTTTCCTTCAATTACACAAATGTATTTGACATTTCACTCACAGGTGCTGGAACTACTACCTCGGACACATCAGTACAAATATCTGCAACTTTACTTGATGTTGATAATCAAATAATCAGTGGAGATGTCGAATGGACTACTTCAGACGGCATCATAAATAGTACTGGATTCTTTACCCCTGATCAAATTGGGAATGTGACAATATCTGCCCGCTTTGGTAGAGTAATTATAACCCACACAATCATTGTCCAACCAGGAATTCCAACCACCCTAATTGGTGGACCATTGGCCTCTACGATAACCAGTGATGAATCTGTTTCAATGTGGTTCAATGTGCTTGATGCGAACAGCAATTTAGTTCCAGGAGTCGCACTATCATTTACTGTAACGAATGGTTCAATCGCAGAAGGAAATTCACATACAACTCCGTTAGGAGCCATTACCTATATGCCTTGGAACATAGGAATACAGTGGGTCAATGTTACTTGGAGTGGGGGTTCATTATCCCTACAAATCATGGTTACCGAAGGATTACCAGATTACATTGTGATGACTGGTTTCCCTTCTATCCCTGCTGGTGAAACTCGAGATTTCAATTGGACTGCTTATGATGCACATGATAATCCAGTCACACCATATCGACTCTTGTCGGTTAACTGGACCGTTGAGGATGGTAATATTTCTCAAGTTGGTGAATACACCGCTGATAAAGTCGGATTTTGGAATCTGACATTTACAACCGGTTATGGACTATCAATAGTGCAGACTATTGAAACCACACATGGTGCGATTTTGGACCTTGAAGTAACTCCAACTACATATTCATTAACAGCAGATGAAGATTTGACAATTGATACGGTTAGAATTGATGTTCGTGGAAATCGATTGAATGTCACTCTACCAGCAACTGCTTGGGTGATATCTGATGGTACTCTGTTTGAAGAGGCCCCAGTTCGCTGGAGTCCAATCGGTGCAGCCACACAGACGATTGATGCTACTTTAGAAGGTATCACGACTAGAATAATCATATCAGTCACACATGGAGAAGCAGTTGGAATTGACATAAGAATTAGCAGTAGTGAGATTGTTATGTCAGGAGATTCTGTATCGATTGATGCATTCAATTATGATCAACATGGAAACGAGTGGATTGGCGCTATTGATGTTTGGGAAATAGATGAATCTATGGCCGACCAAAGTTGGTTGATTGGCTCACTTGCATATGCTGAATTTGAAGCTGTTACAGTTGGCTCATGGACCGTTACTGCAACTTACATGCATAATGGGGTTACTGCAATGACTGATTCACAATTGTTCACAGTTGAGGAAGGACCACTGGCCAACATTGTACTTTCTGGACATGGAACTCAAATGACTGCAGATGAAACCTTGGCATTGAATCCAATTACTCGAGACCAAAACGAAAATCTGTTGGCATCAGATGTATTAAGTTGGTTCATTTGGGATGCAAATAGCCCAACTACGCAACCACCTTCCTGTATTAACTGGGGCAATGAATTAACTGACACCTTACGAAGCAACGGCTACAACTGGGATGCTTCTGTAGAAGGTACCTGGAAAATATGTGCTATATCAGGCCCATATCAAACCATTGTGGAGGTAACAGTAAACCATGGAGAGGCAGCAGTACTATACCAGAATCCAAGTGCTAATACATTAGTAGCAGGTGCTACAATTTCAATCGAATTATCTGCTGCAGACTCAGATGGAAATGTATTCGCAATAGATGTTGATTGGTCAGGTAGTCCAGCAACAGACTTCACCGACGAAGAAGATGTAGGGGAATATTCGTGGCATGGTACTTCAATGGGCGGTTATAGCCTAAAGTACTCATACGCAGATAAGTTTGGGTTTTGGAATGTTACTGTTACCCCATCAACTCTTGAAACTCTAGAGATGACTATCAGCCCGAGCACAAATGTTCGCCAACAGGAAACCATTACTATCGATGTACGAGCGTTTGATGCATTTGGAAATGAAATAGAGGTCCCAGATGAAGCAACTGTCTATCACGGTGGAGAACTTCACGTCACCACTAAGGTTTCCAATTCTCAATGGCAAATCTACATGCTTGATGAAGGGCAATCAGAAGTTACTGTTGTAGCACAGGAAAAGTATGATTCAGAATTTGTCCAAGTTGCACAAACTATGTTTGGATTCTTTGAGGCTGGTGGAACTCTGTACTATATTGGTGCTGGACTTTTGGCATTGATTGTGGTTGGAGTAATTGCCACTCTAGTTGTGCTACTAAAGAGAGCTGGGGCTGATGATGAGGATGACGATGAATTCTATGAAGAATATGAGAGTTATGACGACGTTAGTGAAGGAGAATACGACGAACCTGAAACCCTTTCTGACGATTATGTTGAGGAAGAAATACAATCAGAATCTGATGGTGGAGAAAGTGATCCAAATATATCAGTAGATGAAGATGGCACAGAATGGTGGGAAGATGAGCAAGGCGTCTGGTGGTACCGTTCTGTTGACATGGATGACTGGGAAGTTTGGGAAGATTAAGTAGAAACTACCAATCATCGTTTACCAAACAAGGTGTCTCCTTAAGGAGACACCTTCTGCAACATATCGGGGGATATTTGATGAATGAAGGCGTGCCTCATAGGTGAGGCGATGTCATGTTCCGCAACCCTCTGGTATCTCTGATGATTGCAATCATCGTGGTTAGCCCTTGGGCTATTGCCACTCAAAATAACGATTTAATCGATGAAAATGAGGTTTTTAGTTCTTCAACACCCCCCGCTCCAAACGATGATGACTATACAGATTTTGGTAACGGCTCGGCAGGAAACTCTTACTGGGTGGGAAGTTCAGGAAATCATGGGATTCAAGATACTTGGTTGAGTGCAGCACAACCAACCAACAATTACGGCAGTGACAATGAATTGAAGGCTGGCTTCTCAGCAAATGCTAGCAGTCGCTGGAATACGCTATTTGGAATCGAATTATCTCAAGCCGGTATGTTCACCAATGTGACAATACAATCTGCAACTTTGGCACTGGATGTCAAACAGTTTAGTGGTCAGCCAGAAATCCGAAGTTGGGTAGTATATGATGAGGACTGGGATGCAGATACCACTGATTGGAATTCTTGGACAGTTGGAGGGGCACTTGGAAACGATGACTCCGGTGGCCTGATGGACGAGGTGACAATAACTTCTCAAGGATGGATTGAGATTGATGTTACAAGGTCTGTTGAAGTTGCTTATGAACGCTATATCAATGGAAATGACCCCTCTGCATCTGTACTCTTAACCGGGCCAGCATGGGGTGAAGAATGGGCAACCTTCCATTCAAGTGAGTATGTTTTCTCATCTGAAAGACCTCGCCTCAATGTCACATACAATTGGGGAGTCAGTGCCTTACCCATTACAACAGAATGGGTTGATGTCTTTCCAAAACCGCCACACCGTATTGATGCTGATAACCTCCTTAATTTAGAAGCTCAAGCCAGAAGTGGTACTGGTTATCCTATTACTGGTATGACTTCGTGGTCCTCTAACACTGGTTCAGTTGACTCTGGTGGGCTTTTCACCCCGGATATAGCGGGAACTACACAAATTACTGC
The DNA here is from genome assembly GCA_029250565.1 of Candidatus Thalassarchaeaceae archaeon. GTDB lineage: Archaea > Thermoplasmatota > Poseidoniia > Poseidoniales > Thalassarchaeaceae > MGIIb-Q1. Next base: position 4,007 of record JAQXFA010000011.1, on the reverse strand, counting down.
AACTATTGCAGGAGTGCAGGGCTCCTTGTCTTTGCAAGTTGACCCAGGGACACCAGTCAATCTTGATCTAGAAACAAAATCGGTTGAATTAACAATTGATGACTTTTTCCAATTTAACTCCACCTTTGTTGACGCAAATGGAAACACTGTTGATGGTGCTACTTTGACTTGGTATTCAGATTATGGTATCGTAAATGAAACCGGATACTACCAACCAACTACGATAGGTTCAGACCAAGTTACTGTGACATGGCAGTCATTATTCGCTACCGCTGACATCACTGTATCAGCCGGTTCAGCAACTAACATTTCGATTGAATCTAATTTATCTGTTGCCTCAGGCGAACAAGTTCCAATCATTTACACTGTCACTGATAGACTTGGGAATTTACTTCCAAATCAAGCAGCTGGCTCAATTAGTTGGAACGTAGATAGTGGACTGGTCGATGGCGTTGGCATCTACACTGGTGGCGAAGTGGGGACTTGGCGAATCAATGCTACTAGCACCAGTGGGGCTAGTGGGCACGCCTATGTTGAGGTAACACCCGGTGCGTTGTCCTCTATCGAATTAATACCCCCTAACGGCTCCCAGCCTGCTGATGAAGCGGTTCTTCTAATTGTGAACTGGCTTGACGTAATGGGAAATGTTGTTCCTGTAAGAATACCGCTTTCAAATTGGAGTGCTGAAGATGGAAATTTCAGAATGACTCCTGCTGGTGTTGAATGGCTCCCACGACGAGAAGGTGTTTGGCAGGTTGGCGTTCATGTTGAAGAAGAATGGTCGAATATCACAATTAATGTCACACATGGTTCGGTGGACCGCCTGTTAATTTCTACTGAAACTGAAGTAATTAGTGCTGATGCCGTTTTACCTTTGACTCTTACAGCAGAAGATTCCAAGGGAAATCGCTGGCAAGTAAATGGAACTTGGTTGGTTTTAGAGCCTGATGCCGCTCCTTGGCTAAGCCCGATTGAAAACGGTGCTCAATTTGAGGGAGTTGTTGCTGGTAATTGGACAATCAAAGCGGAATATAATGATGGGAATAACAATTTTTCAACCCATTTAGTACTGGAAGTCATCCCAGGATCCCTAGCACAGATTATTCTTGCTGGTGAAGGATCACAAGTGTCAGCAGATAGTTGGATTGATTTCGAACCCACTTTCTTTGATGAAGATGGAAATCAATTAAATGATATTCAATTAAACTGGAGTTTTATTCACCAAGGCTCACAAACAGATAGAACAGAAGATATGAGAACAAATGATGCAATATGGTATCCTGTTCTATCTGGCCACCATGAAATTGAAGTTGAAGCAGCAGGTGTATTCGCTTCTTTAGGGATTGATATTCAACCGGGAATTGCACACACAATTAGAGCCTTGGAAACTAATGGATTAATTGTAGAAAGTGGAAATATAACTAGTATTCAAATTAATGCAACCGACCTTGATGGAAATGACTTCGGTAGCGATGTGACATGGTCCATCCCTCACAACAGTGTGGATTTGGCCAACGGTACTAGAGCAGGCGAATATCTGCTAAGAGGAATTAGAGCCGGCACTCATAACTTGCAGTTCCAATCCGGTCTTGCAGACGGTACAGTATCGATAACTGTACTTCATGGAGAGGTCGTTAACATTGTAATTAGTATTGCCAAAGAGAATGTTAAGACCGGTGATATTGTTGATGTTGAAGTGACTGCCTATGACTACGGCGGTAACAAAATTTCACTAAATCCAGACAATGTTCAATTAACGAGTAGTGCTGGTAAATTCGGTCATTCTACAGGTGATTTTTGGCAGATGGTAATTCAGAATTCAGGGTCCCAACAAAGAATTAATGTTGTTTATGGAACCGCTCAAGGTGAAGCTTTCATTGATGTTTCAGCAGACCCTCTAAAGGCATTCGGGGATTCAAATTTGGCCACTGGCCTGTGGGCCGGAATTGGAGCGACTGTCGTAATGTTTGTACTGTTAATAGCAAGACTACGACAAAGAAGCAGAGAAGAGGAAGAAGCGCTTGACCACCATTTTGGAGTCAATGAACCACTAAAAACAATCGACCCAATGGCTGGATATAAGCCATCAAAGAAAGCAAGAGCGGCTGCACGCCAAGCCTTCAATCAAATGCAACCACAAATGTCTCAGCAACAATGGGGTGGATATCAACAGATGCCCCAAATGGCTAGCCCCAGCGAACCGCCAATACCGGCAGCACCAGAAGCACCAGCAATTGCAACTACACCTCCACAAATTGAGCAAACAGAACCTGAAGTATGGACGAATAGCACATCAGATGCCCAAATCAGTCAAGAAACTGAGATAGAAGAATCTACATGGACAACCGAACAAGTTTGGGAATGGGGTAGAACTCAAGGCTGGAATGATGAACAAATTGCTGCCTACGAAATGGTTTATGATGAAAGTGTTAGAAATCCTATTGCAGAATCCAGCGAACAAATTTCAGTCAGTGACGAACCACAAGAAGAAGTTACAAGCATTGAGATAAATGTCCACGAAGAACCCACCCCACCCGAAGAAACAGTAGTAGAGGAAGTGGTTGAACCAGCGCCTCAAGAAACTCAAGCAAGTCAGACAGACGTGCGTAAAGAGGGGATAATGAAGGCAATGTCAGGTACTACCCAAGGGGAAGCAGGTTGGTACTTAGATGGTGAAGGAAATCCATCTCGCTGGGATATTGATGCCGATGGAACATGGCATCAAACAGGTTAGATGATAGGATGGAGATGTTGAAAATGAGAAGAGCATATTCTACCATTTTACTCTCAATTTTATTTTTAGTTTCGACTTCCTACATTCCTACTCTAAGTGAACAATTGCATAATGAAGTTGGATATGAAAGCGAGAAGGCTTCTGGTCGAACTTGCTCTGGCCCAGCAAATACTGATTCTATTACAATTCTACCACCAGGACCCGTTACCTTACCAGCAGATCAAAGCAGAATTTTTACTGCTACTCTAAGAGATTCTGATGGAAATGATCTCGGAGGAACTCCCGAGTGGACTGTGAGTGATGGAAGCATCAATCCTCAAGGGGGTGGCGATGCAATATATTATCCAAATACAATCGGGAACCACACTGTCTGGGCATGCGCTGCAGATGCCGTCGCTTCGATTGAGGTAATTGTAACCATAGGCGCAACTCAAAGCATTGAATTAATTGGAAACAAGAATAATGTAACTGCGGATGAAACTATCGAGTTTGTAGTTATGGAAACAGATTCACGAGGTAATACAGCTCCAATCTTTGTTCCTAGTTCAGGTTGGACGATACCCGAGGGTTCTGGAATAAATGTACTTCCAGGTTTTGAAACTAATATCGGTGGCTTCGTCCATCAACCTGCAATCTGGTATCCAGGACCAACAGGAGTTCAAACAATTTCTGTAACTACAAGTGGATTCACTTCATCTTCGGAAGTTAATGTTAGCCGGGGAATGGGTGTTGATTTAGTCGTGAATGCAGAAAGAACAATTCTTACATCTGACGAATCGGTTGATTTGACTATGTCAATCGCAGATATACGAGGCAACCTTATCGAAGTTGATGGTAACTGGTCAACCCTTGCACCACAAGCAAATGCTTGGGTATCTGGAAACGGGAGTCAAGCCACATTTGATGGGACACTCGTTGGGAATTGGACTATTCGAGCAGAATACAATGGGCCAGAGAGTGGAAATGTAAACATGTCTGATGAATTGGTATTAGATGTTAGAGTAGGAAGAATTTCATTAGTATCCATAAATGGGCATGATTCAAATCTTGAAACAGGAGAGGTTTTGCAATTGAATCCGATTGCAACAGACCTAGATGGAAACATCATCCCTGATGCGACATTCAATTGGTCTGTTGATGGGGTTTCTGGAGATGATTCAATAGATGTAGGCAATAATACGTTTACACCATCTACTGAAGGACAACACAACATGCAGGTAGAATCTGGAGGTAGGCCATCATCAATACGAGTACAGGTCGGATGGTCAGAACC
>JAQXFA010000010.1 GCA_029250565.1 Candidatus Thalassarchaeaceae archaeon | reverse complement strand
ATGCTCCTTGGTTACTACAACCTGAATGGCTAGCACCGCACGACTGGGCTCAAGCCTGCTTAGCAGCAAGACTTGCTAATGGAGTACACAAAACTTGGTTGTGTGGATTTCAAATTGATGAGGAATGGTGCTACCTAGCCCTTCAAAGGCCACCTTCTGAAGGAAGATGGTCTGGATTCCGTCACTGATGAATTAGCAATTTATCGTTAGAAACCGTTTAGAATTTCAACCGCCGACACGATGTCACCTTGGCCCCAGAAATCTACTGCGATGAAGTTAGGAATTTGCCCCCATTCTTGAGTGCAATTATTTGCCCTTTCAACAACAACAGGAATCTGATTAGAAGCATTAGATGCTGATTCAGACGATAAGGGGTCAGTGACGAAATGATCAAGCCAGCGTAATGAACTTGAGACATTGCCACGAGTCAAATCACAGTTGAAATATGCGGAGTCGTTGTAAGCCCAGTGAGTTTTCGCCATGTAATCTCCATCGTAGTGATACCAAGAAATGTCAACCTCGGGACGATCTTGACTGAACAAAATAACACGCTTACCTGATTCTATGAGATTCGCTAAAGATGGCCACGGAGCCCCTAATTCTTGAGTATGAAAATAGGGCGTAAGTAGAGTGGAATCAGATGTGTTTGCTATATCCTGAGCAGTTACATAACTCTCTAGGGTGATGATTAGGACTGCGAAAGAGTTGTTCTCAAGAAATGAAACAACCTCAATAAAGGCGTCCTCTAAAGGCCAATTCCCACTAATAAAACAGGGGTGCAGAGGATAATCATAACCACCGTGACAGAGCATGGATTCGTTGTTGTATTCATGGACATCGAGATTTATGACTCGGACACCACCCTGCATTTGAGCTGTGATATTTGTTCGCTGACTGCCACTCAAAATGTTGTGATTACGATCAAAAGAGGCATGAGAATTGTGTGTTGTCGCCCAAACTGTTTCATTCACACCTCTACTACAAAGTTCGCGGAATGAATTACAAGATGGTGAGGAATTTATGTCCTCAGGGTCCCACCCATTATCTAATTCCCAACCGGTAGTGAAACCATCGCCATCATGGTCTAAATTTCTGTCTAATGGCTCTGGTTCAGGTGTAGGGACTATCTCATCATCAGGTATTGGTTCGGGGATTGGATCAGAGGTAGCAACCTCAGAAGATTGTAAGCATCCAACAATCCCAGAGCCTAGCATGAGTATGACCATGAATAGGCTGACCACCCTTCGCATTGTTGCTCCGAGGACGGGGGATATTCTGATGTTGTCGGCTTGAATTAGGCGTGATGCGCATCATTGGATGAAAAATCAACTCTTTGATGATTAAAACAAATCATCCAAATCTGGAATTGCGTTAGGGTCAATTGAAACATCAACCTTTGATTGTTGAGAAGGTTGTGAACTATGCACCTCAGGGCCGGTAAATTTAGCCACGCCGTCTGAAATACTCTGTGGGCGTGGCTCGTTACTTCCAACTTCAAGTAATTCCGAAAGATACCTTTCAGCCTGCACATTTTGCTGGTTTTCTCCTTGCGGTATCATTGTCTGTGGTTGTGCAGAAAATTGTGATTGTGGCATAGGGGATGACCTTGGATCTCCAGCCGTATTCAAGTGATTAATCGCTTGTTGCCTTCCTGCTTCTCGAATCTTTGATTGCGGAGATTTTCTCTTCCTCATCCCCAATAGTACTGATAATGCAATTAATCCTGACATGGTAATAATCAAATTTCCAGGGTCGGAGAAGAATCGAACTAATTCCCCTCCCTGTTCGAACTTTTCAGCCGTAAGTATTACCTCAATACTTTGCTCTAATCCTTGAGAATCACGTAAAACAATTTCACCTCTAGCGACCATCCCAGGAACTAGGAGCCCATTTGGAGATAATGTTAGATTTATCTTTGAACCATCGCCTAAATTTTGAGTTGGGGCTGTAGTTGCAATCCTATCAACCGGACCCTCTAATCTAACCTCCCAAACTTGTTGACCTAAGCCAGTAAACTCCAATGGTACATTTACAAAACCGTCATCGTCAGATGATATGTCACTATTGAATTCAGTTTTTATGAGACGTAATCCAATAGTATGGAATTCAATACTTACTTGTTGAGCAATGGATGAACCACAAGTAAATTCACCAGTCAAACGAGCCTCGCCCCCTACTATACCAGGAGAATCCCACCGTAGGGTTCGAACTACTGATTCCCCCGCAGATAATGGATCATTCTCAACAATTGATACGTTTCTGCCATCGCTTGAAATCAGATTCTCACCCAATGTGCAAGATGCTGAAGCGTTTACTGAAACCAACAAATCTTCATTTTTCAATAATTGAATCGGATGGTGAGGGGGTAGTATCTCAAAACTAGGTACACCGGATGTAGATATGGTAAGAGAAAGCGAGTTAGTGTCAACGGCAGTGACCTCGACAACCCAATTGACTTGACGACCATAGTGATCTATCAAAATACGACCTTCCGCACCAAACTTCCCACCTGTGGTGAAAGTATCACCTGAACTACCTTGGTCGTTACCAGAAAGAAGCCCATTGTCACCATCTGCTTCTAACACATACAACCAAGGGATATCTGGATTCGTATTGATTAGATTCTGTTCTTCGTCACCTACTGATGTATCTTGGACAGTGACTAATAAACCGTGACCGGGAAGATCACTATCAAAGCCATTTGAGCCTCTGAAAGCCATCCACACACGCTCACTTGGTGAAATTTGTATGAACAAACCAGAACCAGCAGAAGAGATTGGACTGAGAACATAATTTTGCGTCTCACCAGGGTTGTTGACAGATATCTCAGTCGCCCTATCAACACCAATCAAATCAAGGGTTGCTAAAGATGGTAAAGCGGGAGCACGCCCATTAACGCCGTTCCAATTACCGCTGGCCATAACATCCCAATCACCAACTCCATTCCAATCTTCGCCGGTTCCGTGCCCATGTACATCATACAAGTCAAGTGCACCCATTTGGTGAAGCATTTCATGGATGATAGTCCCAAATCCAGAATCAAATCCAGCTATTGTGTAGTGGTCAAATTTGTAGCCGTCAACTTCAACCATTTCTGATAGTGGACCGTAATGACTCCAAATACTGCCACTACCACCATTATCCTCCTGAACCCCGGCTGTGTGAATAATTAGAAAGCGATCAATCCAGCCATCTGAATCTAAGTCAAATCGTGAAAGATCCACCCCTGAAAGTGAATTTTTAATCACTGAAGAGGCTAAACCCCCTGGCCCATCTGAACCCTCTTGCCCAACGTCTCTAACATTACCCTCATCTTGCCCCCAGTATGAATCTGAATTTTGGGCGTGGTACACAGTTGGCATTATTGTGACAGATAACGTTGTGGCACCACCAGTAGCCTCAGAAATGTAATCATCAGCACCATTTGCCCCTGTTAGCAAAGCCTGTGCCTTCTCAACGTTCCTAAATCCAGTTTCAGGGGCATTTGGAAAATCAACTACTACAACCAACCAGCGCTCTTCAGATTGAATTTGAACACTGGGGGCTGTATTTTCTATATCTTGAGTAAAATCATCAAGGTAATCAAAGAATGGACCTATCCTTGTTGGGTCTTCACTTACATACCACCCAGCA
>JAQXFA010000009.1 GCA_029250565.1 Candidatus Thalassarchaeaceae archaeon | reverse complement strand
CAGCATGAGCATAATCTCTCGTTCTACATCTACTTTCCAAGAGCGCGGTTCATTCTCCATCCACACGTCAACCATGTCCAACATGTGGCTTGTGTAGGGTCGGTAAACTCGGTACAATAAAGCCTCATAACCTGCATCATTCTGAGATGAATGATGGTGATGTGCCGCGAATAATTCCGGTACACGTTCAAAGAACGGCCTCAACCGTTCTCGATTTACATTCAGCAGGGCGAATGCCTGCATCTCTACCACCTCAGTCCTTCCACTCGCGGTATTGAATCCACTCTTCTTTGAAGTATTCATTGAGTTGTGCCACATCTTCATCGTTAGGGAGGCTATCATGCAGGTATTGTTTCCATGCCTCATCATCTCCCTCAAATGGTTCTCCATGTACTGTGGTTCTGATATCAACAAACTTGCCAACACTGCGGTTGAAGTTATCGGATGGTATGAATAATTCAGGTTGACCATCGTGACGACCTTTGTTGATTCTTTCCATCTCCTTCGCGAGTTCATTGAAGTAGTGCATTCTACTCTCTTCATTCAGGTGTTCACGATCGGCTGGAATACTACTCTCTCGCTCATCATATCTGCCTTTGATTCCGTAAACATAAGCCCATTGTGCTGATGTTGATTCGTCAACCCCAAACAGGTCAAGTCCGGTTGAAACCCATTTGTTCATGTATTTCTGTAACAGTGCTACAGGAATTACTCCCTGCTTGACGATTCTGCGTAAGCCATTTGCACCGGTGCCAAGATGAAAGGATTCTTCTTTTAGCATTGGACCCATGCTTGCTGCAAGAGGTTTGAATGAAGAGGTGCTCAACATTTTCAGTTGGAACTTCCCATCACGGTCAATGAAGTGAGTGAAGCAGAAGAAATCAAGCCAGTTGTCAATTGGTTCATTGAAAGAACCGAGTAGGCGGGGACGGTCAGATTCTCCGCGGATTGGATTTGCAGCAGAGTTTCGCTCTAGCAATTTTTGTGCTTCACGGATCCCTTGTTCACCAAAATAGTTGCAGAGGACGTATGCCATCTGCCAGCCGTGACGCTGTTCCTCGCACATGATGCGCATGGCTGACTTTCGGTCGTACTCGGTTGGTGCACTGTCAAGTAGATGCCATTGTTGTTCAACGCTACCAAACTCTGTATCGCCCTGAACACTAATCATACTGATGATTGCGTCACGGACACTCTGTTGTGGGATTTGCATTCTTCGGTCCCATTTTGGCATACCTTCAAAATCACCGAATTCAATATTATTTCCAGCGCTCTCCCAATCAAATTTGATTTCAAAACGATAGTCGCCAAGCCAAGCTGTATCAAAACCAATTCGGGTTTGCCATTCGTTGAATTGATTAATCCACTCCTCGAAGTTGGGCTTGTATTTCTCTAATACTTCAGTTTCACCCATTTTAATTCCTCCATCAATGGTAATCGGATTAAGCGCCCTCGAATCGAGGAGTCTTCTTCTCTACGTAGGCTGCAATCCCTGTCTTTGCATCATTGCTCTGGAATAAGTCTGACTGTAGCTCTCGCTCCAATGCTAAGTGGTACTCAAGTGGAATCTCCATTCCACTCTGCACACTGCGCTTGATGTTACCAATCGCTTTGGTTGCTGCAAACGGTAGTGTGAATTGGCTAGCGTAATCCATTACTTCGGAACGGAATTCCTCATTGCTTGTGCTATCATATACATCGTGAATGAGATCCATTTCCTGAGCCTCTTCAAATGAGAATTTACGGCCAGTCACCATGATTTCCATTGCTTTTGCCTTGCCAACTAGGCGTGACAAGCGTGCAGTTCCACCTGTTCCGGCAAGTACGCCGAGGCTGACTTCTGGTAGGCCAATTTGTCCGTTGTCCTTCAGGCCGATACGAATGTCAGCCGCCATTGCAATTTCAAGACCGCCACCAATAGTGTGGCCGTTGAGGGCAGCGATGACGAGTTTCGGAGTTTGTTCAAGACGAGATAAAGTTTCGTTTGCATGTAGGCAGAAGAAGTATTTGTAGCGAGGTGTTAAGGTGTTGAGGTAGTTGATACTAGCACCGGCGGAGAAGAACTTTTCACCGTGCCCTATCATCATAATCACAGTCACACTGTCATCAAAGCGAGCATTTAGAATTGCTTGGTCTATATCTTCCCACATTGCACGGGTGTATGTGTTCACTGATGTTTTACCTTCGGTTAGGGGATTACCATCTGAGTCAGAACATAATTCAATTATTGCGATTCCATTATCGGTCACACCGTAGTTCACAAGTTTGTTCGGCATTGCTTCAAGTTCGGGCCAACTAGTCATAGGCTATCGGCCTCGCGACTTGCGCCCAACATATCAATTGAACCCCACTCCCATAGGGAGTGTGGGAAGTAGCCAAATCGATTAAATTTTTATTAGAAAAAGCCAATTTCAGTCTGAGTACTCATTTCCTATCCGCATTACTCAAGGGTGATGGGCTTGTCGCAGTAGCCGGAGAGCGGTGTATGCGTGAGGTAGTTGTAGTCTCAGCAGTTCGCACTGCAATTGGTAATCACGGCGGTTCTTTAGCGACAATTAGGCCGGATGATTTAGCCTCGCTTGTCATCAAAGAGGCTGTGGAGAGAGCCGGAATCAAAGGAGATGAAATTGAAGAAGTCTATTTTGGTTGCACCAATCAAGCCGGTGAAGATAATCGAAATGTTGCTCGGATGGGATTACTTCTCGCCGGTTTACCAACATCTGTCGGAGGGGTCACCTTCAATCGATTATGTGCTTCTGGTTTGACTGCGCTTAATGCTGCAGCTAGAGCGATTCGCTGTGGTGAGGGAGATGTCTACGTTGTTGGTGGAGTTGAATCAATGTCGCGTGCACCGTATGTAATGGCAAAACCAGAGAAGGGTTTTGCTATTGGTAATCCAATGGTGCAAGACACCACTCTAGGTTGGAGGTTTTCAAACCCACAATTAAAGGAGGATTATGGTAATGATGGGATGGGTGTTACTGCAGAAAATCTGAGGGAATTATCCACTGTTGATTTGAAGAATACCTCACGAGAATCTCAAGATAAATTTGCTCTTAAAAGCCACACTAAGGCCGTTGAAGCAATAGATACAGGAAGATTTAGTGATGAAATAGTGGCTGTTGAGATACCCCAAAGAAAAGGAAATCCAATTACCTTCGATACTGATGAGAGGCCAAGGCGTAACAGTACAATGGAAAAGTTGGGTAAATTGAAACCAGCTTTCAAGAAAGGTGGCAGTGTGACTGCTGCTAATTCTAGTGGAATCAATGATGGTGCCGCAGCATTGGTTCTAATGAGTGCTGAAAAGGCAGACGAACTTGGATTAGATGTAATGGCTACTTGGGTTGCAAGTGGCGCCGCGGGTGTTGAACCACGTACGATGGGTTGGGGCCCAATTCCTGCGACTAGAAAAGCCCTTGAAAGAGCAAATATGCAAATTTCCGACCTTCATTTGGTTGAACTAAACGAAGCGTTTGCGATCCAGGCTCTAACCTGCATTGATGAACTTGGACTTGATGAAGAAATAGTCAATGTCAATGGCGGAGCGGTTGCTCTTGGACATCCACTTGGTTGCTCTGGAGCGAGAATAGTCGTAACATTACTTCATGAAATGGTCAAAAGGTCAGAAAACCATGATGGTGAAATGAATGGCCTTGCGACTTTATGCGTTGGTGTAGGTCAAGGCGAAGCAGCAATTTTTCAGCGCTGAAACGCCCGAATGCGGGCGCCCCAAATCGGCGTTAGAACCGCTTGACGGGTCGTCCACAAAACCGCTTACTGAGGGGCTATTCATTAGATACGAGCGGCGGGAGTTGAACCCGCGTTCAAGCGTTGGCAACGCCTGGTGATAACCACTACACTACACTCGTGTTGAGCCTCGCCAACAGCCCCTACTTCATAACCGCTATGTTTCCGGATTTGTGAATTAGGCATCAAACTCAATTTCAATAAATACAAACTCAGAAGTACAATCAATTCCTTCAAGTCAAGAACCTCCCTCGGGAATGTGTAGGGGTTAGTCAAATGAGAACCATATATGTTGGAAGAAAGCCAGTACACGCTTATGTTGCCGCTGTTTTGAGAGCAATGCAGGACGGTGATCGGGATGTTGAATTAGTTGCGAGGGGCAATTCAATGAGAACTGCGATTGATACAGCTGAAATATGCCGTAGACGTAATGGCAACATCGCAGGTAATCTTCCCCCGGAAATGTTCAACAGGGGAGTTGAAATCGGTACAGAAGAGATTGAGATGGAAGATTCTGTCCGAGTTCTTTCTTATGTCAAGATTCACTTAGAAGGCATTGGTGAGATGCCCGATGATTCCGAAGAGTGAATGTTAAACCACTCTTTTTGCTTTGATTGAGCATATTTATTCAACTAGTTGGCGGACATTACTTTCAATCTCATCTCGTATTTCTTGATACTTTTCAAGAACTCCACCATAAGGGTCATCTAATTTCCAATCATCATTGAATTTCAGGTTTGGGCATGAAACACCACATCCCATTGAAAAGATTAGGTCAAAAGATTCTGTATCTACATCATCAATATTTGTTGGAACCTGATTGGAAATATCAATTCCCTTTTCAGCCATTACTTCAATTGCTTTCTTGGCTACAGATTGTCCAGGATGTGTGCCTGCAGATTGCGCTTCTAGGCCATGATATTTTGCCCAACCTTCAGCCATCTGGCTTCGGCAGGTATTTCCAACACAGACGAATAAAACTCGCATAAAATTATCACCAATCTGACACTTAATTAATGATGTAGAATTACCTCATCACAGTTCTTTTTGGAACTCACTACTTAGTCCAAGTTGCTCATCAAGGCTTCCACCTCGTCGCAGTAGTGCCACGATAGCAACCCCACCACCTAGCATCACAACACCCAAAATAATCAGTACAATCATCACCGTTGAGCCCCAATCACTCAGTGCATCTGTTGGATTTGTTAGTGGGTCAACTTCTTTATCGGAAAGTTCCACAGTAGCTTCGAATACAGGATATGTACTTTGGAGATAAACATCAATTCCTCGGAAATCAAGAACCAAGGAATCAACGGGGAGACCTTCGCGAACAGTCACTTGGATAGAGTATACTCCATCACCTGCAATCTCATCTCCTTGTTGCCCGTCATCCCTCATTGTTTGCCAAGTAGTATCTTGACCAACTGGTGCAAGCATTCGCAACCTACCTTGTACTACGGTTATTGAATCGTGGTCTGTCGCATTTACAGTTAACACATAATTTGAGGACCCATCACCAACATCTGGAATGATTATTTCTTGGACTTCTAAACCACCTTTCAGGATTCGGAAATCAGAAATTACCGGCCCATTATTTTCAATTAGAAGTGCAGGGATACTTGCAGTCGGTGCATCCCATGCATCGCCACCAACTCCAGCCACAGTACTTGGCAGGTTTAGATGTGTCAGAAGTGACCACCCTCCTCCACTATCCATTACTTTGACAGGGAGGTATATGTCGCCAGGGCTTACAGTTTCTGGAATATTTACTACTCCGCTCCAATAGCCGCCGCCATCATCAGTGAGAGGGAAAAGTGCCCCACCCTCAGCGATTAAATCAATTCCAACACTAGTAATGGTAAGGCTGTCAAATGCCTTGATAGTCACCGTCACATTTTCACCTCGCTCAGCCTGCTCTTGGCTAAGAGTGAAGTCAACAAGTCGTGGTGCTCGGTGCACTACTTCTAACGATACATTATCTGTTGTGCTCGTCCAAACATCTTCTGCAGTTACAGATACAGATATGTTTCCAGAGTCGGTTCCAAAGTACACAAATGAGCCGGTGAAATTGTCATCATGAACCATGATATCACCATCCTGACCGAGATCATTCAATTGGATAGTTCCAAGTCCTAATGTTGACAAATCAACATTTACTTCACGCATATTCCAATCAGGGTCATTGATTTCAACTTCTATGTGAACCAGATTCCCGCCTTCATTGAGGACTCTATCCTCTTGAAGTCTTACTTCAACAATTGTTGGAGGTGTATTCTCACCTGCAGTCACAATGCTTGGTGAAAGCACTCTTTCAAGGGACTGGTTTTCCCAGAACCAAGCATCTTCTGTAGCATTGAAATCAAGATAAACTTCTCTCGATACTTCAGCTATTAAGCCAGCAAGTATTCCTTCATTGATGACCAATCCAGAAGCGGTGCTCTGTTCACTCAAGTATGTACCACTCCATGAGGTAACATCCATTGTGTGGCCGTCACGGGTATATGATTGGTAAGAATTCGCAGTTAATTCCAAACTCATCAAGTCTCCAGAGTAGAGTCCTAAGTTATCTCCAATTAGAAGTTCAGCCGGAGCCAAACCTGTCTCTCGGCTGATGTTGATGTCACCTAGTCCAGAATCAGTTTCATCAGTAGTATTCACCTCTTCTACAGGTATTGGAGAATTAGGTGGCCACTCTTCACCTTGGCTTGGGTCGTTACTCTGTTCATACCAAGAGTAGTAGATTGTGCGGTTAGTGTAATTCTCGTAAATCACTTCATGGTCCCATGTTTCGTTATAGGTTTGGGAAGGTCCCATGCCTTCAAGCAAACCACCACCCGTGAGGTTTAGCCAATTCTCTTGATGAATACGATTGACCTCCCACATTTGGCCAGTAGAGTTAGCAGATTGACCGCTGTCTTCAATTCGGCGCCATAGACCAAATTCACCAGTGGTGGCGCCAGTAATATCCGCGTCAATATGTGTGGTGTCGGCAACCTTGGTGCCATTTTCCGTTTCTTGATGGAGAAGAATTACTTCACCATCTATCACGATTGAACCATTTTCATCGTTAGTATCTGAGAAGAAAAATGTCCCATCACCGTAGGTTTTGTCATGTTGCAAAACCATCTCACCGTTTTCATATCTTTCAAGAACCATTAGTTGTTCAAGGTCCACATAAATGTAAGAACCAGATGATTGAATTTCTAACTCGCCAGTCGCTTGAAACTCAGTGTGCTCAAGCACTCTTACACCATCAACATCGTGTAATTCAACTAACAATAGTGAAATTTCAGCGTCAATATACATCTCTTCGTCTTCATCAACATTAGTAATGTTCAGGTTTCCATTTGCTTCCAATCGTAGTTGCTCTTCAATGGTTCCATCAATCATTGAGCGTAGAATGTATGCATCAGCTACAGATGCTGAAATCGTCATGTTTCCATCAGTATCATCGGTGATAGTCATGTTTCCGGCGCCAGCCATTTCGAAGATTTGGCTAGTGAGTTCTTCACCAACCATTGTCTCATTGAGCCAAATTCTGTTTAAGTCAAGAACAATCAGAATATTACTTCCATCCTCAGATACTTCGTCAATCGTCAAGGTTCCTGACCCCAATTCATCATGAATCAACAAACCGTCACTACGTTGTTGCCATCCTTGTCCAGTGAATTCGAGGAGATACTCTTCACTAGATTGGTTTTCTATTTGATGCCGTAATGACCAGTCAGTTGTGACAGTTATTTCATGATCAGCAATCGGTTGATTCCAGATGGTTACATCAACAGTTCTTGTGGTTGATGGGGACTCACCGGATTCCATCCACACCTCTATTTCAATCGAATCTCCAAATGAGATATTCGTAGGAGCCACAATGCGGAAGTGGGTTGAGTTCACCGGTTCTAGTGAATAATTTGTATCCCCCCAACGGAAAGTCCAGTTCCCTAGAGAGGTGCCATTTGAATCAGAGTGTGATACTTCGATCTTCCAATCCGAAGGGACGGGGGCTTCACTGAATTCAATGATATAGGCATGTTCTGCTTCACCGTCCCCATCCTCATCAAGCCAGTCTATGTGGATGGATGCATCAGGTAAACCAACTCCATCAGCAATCACTGGAGTACCAGATGAAATTATGAAAATCAGTACCATTGAGAACGCTGGCCACCGAGGTGATACTCTTGACATGGGTAAACCTTCGTTCTGTTCCCTAATGAATCCTAACCCTTCGTGTCAAGTCATGTATACCGCATTTACCAGTATTGGGATTGTGTCACAGTCTCAATGATTAGAAGAGTGGCTCTTCATAGCCATCATCAGTTCGATTCCAAATATCTGTTGCCAAATCATCATAGATATTGAATTCAGGAGAATCAACTTCTTCCTCTTCCTCTTCCAAGTATCCGAGTGCTTTTTG
Organism: Candidatus Thalassarchaeaceae archaeon; assembly: GCA_029250565.1. Taxonomy (GTDB): domain Archaea; phylum Thermoplasmatota; class Poseidoniia; order Poseidoniales; family Thalassarchaeaceae; genus MGIIb-Q1. The sequence goes on along the minus strand of JAQXFA010000009.1, from coordinate 2,210 downwards.
AGCTAATTCAGCCTTAAATCTCCAATAGTGAATACGCCATTCTCTGCCATCCCAAAGAGTGGTTTCTTCGGATTCAGTAGTCAATAGGTTGTAATCCTGAAAAATATAGAACAGATTTCTGTCAGTTGGTTCCAAAGCGTTATCGATAATACGGTCGTAATAACCAAAGAATCCTAGCGCATGTTCAGCCATGCTCTCGGCCACAGTCTTTTCCATTTCTTTGTCAATATGCCGTTGAATCGCAGCAGTTAATCCAGCCATCGTCATTCCCATGAGAATCTCTCCTGTTTGAGTGCTCGGTCAAATTATTGCACTCGGGTACACCTACTATTTGTACACCGCAATATATCAACAATCCGGTGAAAACGACCCGTAGGGTCGGTCCAGCCTCCGTTTTGAACCGGCGAGAATGCATAAAACCAAACAACCCGAGCACGAATTTGAGAGATATGGCAGAGGGCTCAATCGGCGGAAATTTTCTTGGCTTGGAAGAGTCAACAAGAGAAGGCGCTGATATTGCAATACTTTCACTTCCATACGAATTGACAGTCTCATATGGACAGGGAACTGAAAACGGTCCAGCAGCCTGTATTGAGGCATCAGCTCAAGTTGAATTACACGACCCATTATTGGATGAAGATTTACCCGCTGGCCGAACAATCTTCACAGCAGATCCTTGGGATGGTGAAGGTGGCTCATTAGCAGCACAGTTAGAAGGCATTGAGAAATATCTCCAAGAGTGGACAGAAGGCCAAGTTTTTCCAATCGTTTTGGGAGGTGAGCATGGTTCACTCCCTGCAATAATGAGAGCCCTTTCTAACCACCCAACTTTAGCAGGTGATTTGAGTCGCTTAACCGTTGTACAGATAGATGCACATGCAGATTTGAGAGATGAGTTAGATGGGGACAATTACAGTCACGCTTGTGCGGCACGACGTGCTCTAGACGAAGGCGTGGGGAATTTACTACAAATTGGTGTGAGAGCGTATTCTCGAGAAGAAGAAGATTACATCAATTCTGACGAGCGTGTCTCCACTTGGTTTGCTAGGGATTTCTTGGCTCCTTCAAGTGGTGGGCAAGGATGGGATAATTTGCTAGCAGAGATTTCTGCGCTCACAGGCCCAGTTTGGCTTACTTTCGATATTGATGGATTAGATGGCTCACTGGTCCCTCACACTGGTACACCAGTCCCAGGTGGTTTGGCTCATTGGCAAGCAGTTGAGATAATTGAAACACTTTTTGCAGCCACTCAAGTTGAGGTAATTGGGGCTGATATTGCAGAGATTGTGGCAGGTAATGATAGTAATCTAACCCAATTTTCTGCGGCTATGATAGCAACAAAAATTGTAGCCGCACATATTGCTACATTGTGATTTTGAGTAATGCTAAGGCTCAAATCACCCCACCATTAGCGGCCATTTGTGCCGCGCATTACACCCGTCTTAGTTCTGGCCGTGCTGCTACTATCTAGCGCACCTACGGCATTGGCCCAACAACCTGACATTGTTCAGGAACATTGGTACCACTCCTATCTGACGCTTACCGCTGATGTACAATCGTGGGCTGCCGATCATTCTGAAATTGTCATACTGACGGTTGCAGGACAAACCGAACTTGGTCGGAATCTCTGGGTTGTTCAAATATCTGATTGGAGCGTTGATGCAAAACCGGATGGTGCACAGAAAGAGATTGTTTACATTGATGGTGGGCACCATGGAAATGAGCACTTGGGGACGGAATTGGCTTTCTTGACAGCTGAATATTACATCGAGGGTTGGGCGGCTGGAGATCAGGAAGTCATTGATGTTCTGACGACAACTGAAATACACATACTCATCATGCTGAATGCAGATGGCAATGATATCGACACGCGTTGGAATATCAACCAAGTTGATTTGAACCGAAACTACGATCATTACTGGAATACCTGCCCAGTGACCCAGCCAGGTAGTGATGCCTTTAGTGAATCTGAAACTCATGCGAACTCGATTTACATGAACACGGTAGTTCCTGACGCCGATTTGTATGTCACTATGCATACTGGAGTTTGGATTATGCTCTAACCTTGGGGTAAATGGCCGGAACAACATTCGGATTGGGAGTTGTATCATGGCATCAGAGAAGATGTCCACGCAAATATCTCAGAAATCCCAATTCAAAATGCAAATCAAGGATTATATCCTAATTGTGGAACCAGTAGAGATTATGGG
>JAQXFA010000008.1 GCA_029250565.1 Candidatus Thalassarchaeaceae archaeon | reverse complement strand
GAAGTATACGAGTCAATGGTCCTCAACAATGTCAATGAAAAATATCTACCCGATGTGGAACTACCTGGCGTTGACGCAACTCTTGATATTGGCGAGGTTTGTGACGCATCTGAACTTCTCATTTTAGCAGTACCATCTGGTGTAATCCTTTCAGTAGTTGACCAACTTCTCCCTCACCTCAGACCTTCCCATGTCTTAGTCGACCTCGCTAAGGGAATCGCCCCCGAAGATGAAGGAGATAGTGGCCTAATTTCAGCAGCTATTGAGAAGCGACTGAATGGTGCTGATCTTTCTAACCCTGTTGTGGTATTAACTGGCCCAACCATTGCACCAGAAGTTGCTCGTGGAGTCTTGACAAACGCATTGGTCGCTGCTCACGACCGCTCAGTTGCTGAAAGAGTAGCGAGTAGATTGTCAACAGATTCTCTTGTCCTCAAGGCTGCAGACGATCCCGTTGGAGCAGAATTGTGGGGCGCTTTCAAAAATACAATTGCCCTAGCTTGTGGAATCGTTGATGGATTGCGCGATGGCATTGGTGGTGATAATCTGAAAGCAGCATTAGTTCCAATTGGCTTTGCCGAAGGCAGAAAATTGTTGATTTTACTAGGCGCTGGAGAAAACACATCACTTGGACCAGCCGGTTTGGGTGATTTGTATGTTACAAGCACTTCTCCACGTAGCCGCAATAGAACACTTGGACAAAAACTCGGTGAAGGTAAAACCTTGGATGAGGGTTTAGCAGAAATGCACATGGTTGCTGAAGGAGTTCGTGCCGCACGGATGTTCCGCAAGCGAGCAAACCAAGTTGGTTGCCCTGCTCCTTTTATCGAATCCCTCAACATCCTGTTAGATGGTGATATATCTGCAGAAGAGTGTGTTAGACGGATGGTTGAGCAAAGTCTCTGAGTTCCATTTGTGCATCTCAACTACACAACAGCCAATCAAATATACCAAAGGGGAGATGCCTCTCCGAGATACATGGCAATGGAGGATTTGTCTCAGTTGGAGAGACGACTGTTTGAGTGGATTAAGAAATCTGACTTCGAATCAGTACCATGGTCTAGCCAGCGCGCCGCAGAAGCTTTTGATGTGAGTGAAAATGAAATTTTAGAGGCGCTTGCTGCACTAACTTCAAAGATTCCACACAATATCTACGTACACTATAATGAAGGGGCCATTAGAATCAGTGCTGAGCTCTGAACTACTTCTTTGTGATGAAGGGAATAATCTCCCGCCAACGTGCCCGAGGTGCGTGTACCTCGCTGTCCATGAACCGATGTCGAAGAGAGAGTGATATCTGATCAATCACCACAACAGCGAGATAGATAATGAGAATCATCGCGAGGGCACGATCGTATTGAGAGTAGACACTGAGATAATTGGATAGATACCAACCGATACCACCTGCTCCAACTAAACCGATGATTGAACCGTGTCGGATGTTGTACTCAAACATGAACAGCATCTGGCTCCAAAGCGCATTACTAGCCTCGGGGAGGGCGAAATATCGTGCAACTTGCCAACGTGGTAAACCCATGGCTCGTGCGGCTTCAATAGGATGGCGACTCACACCTTCTAGAGCCTCATACTGTAATTTGCCCAGATATCCGATGGTGTATAGGGTCATTGCGAGCACACCTGCCAAGGGACCCGGGCCGAACAGTATGACTAGAAATAGAGCCCAAACCAGAGAAGGTAGAACGCGAAGAGCCGCGAGAATCTGACGCATGATTAGTGTGAGCCAAACCGGTGCAAGATTGTGGGCAGCCATCATTGACAGTGGCAATGCGATGATCATGCCAAAGATGGTTGACAAGAAGGCAATTTCAATTGTCTCAAACAAACCATGGACGGCAGGGCTGCACATCCAATCAGCATCCCAATTACAATCGCTGTATGAATAGGCAGCCCTTTCGGTGACTACGCTGAAATCAGGGGGCCAAATCCGCGGCCACAAAAGACCAAGATTGCCCCAAGCCTGACTGAGATTATACAGATTAAGCCCGAGTGATTTGGAGACGATAATCACGAGAATTGCAATCAGTGCGTAGAGCATCAAATGAGGGCGCTTCTTGAGTAGTTGACTGAAATTCATATCTCAACCTCCTCTAATATCGTTCCCTGAATCTGCAATACACGATCACAGAAAGTACTCGCACGTACTAGATTGTGGTCGACAATAATTGCCGCAGTGCCCTGTTCTTTGACGAGATTTGTGATTAAGGATATGATTCCTTTTGCTGTTTCAGCATCAAGTTCTCCAAGGCATTCATCTGCAAGTAGAATAGTAGGTTGTTGGACCATTGAACGTGCTATGGCGACACGACGTTGCTGTCCTCCAGAAAGGAGGCTGATGGGTTCAAGCACTTTCTCTGAAAGACCAACTGATTCAATGGCTTTGCGAGCTTGGTCACGATATTCTTGACTAGGCAATGAGAAAAGTGATTGCCAGAATGTGGCCCTCGGCAAGGCTCCCATCATAACATTGTAACCAACGGTCTGATGTGTAATCAACCCTAACCGTTGTGGAATGTATCCAATCTCACCTACACTACGAGAAACTTCTATTTTTCCAGTTAGAGGGGGGATTAACCCGGCAATGGTTCGCAATAAACTAGTCTTTCCAATTCCGGAGCGACCGGTAATTCCGATAATCTCGCCAGGGTGCACTTCAAGATTCACCGAATCAAGCAATGGATTACTGTACTCAAAGCCGATTGCGGCATTGGATATACACAATATAGGATCTGACATCGCTTTTCCTCTCTGAAATTCAATCATCGTACTTCTCTGTAAAGTAGGCAGTGATTCCGGGGATGTTTGAAATCGCATCTGAATAAGATCCAAGATGGTCTTCGCTCGTGACCGAAACGAGTCCGGGCGTGTTGAGGACATTCTCAAGAATGGCCACACCACCATCTTCTGTGTTCAATGCAAGTAAAGCAGATATGAGTGCATCTTGCTTCTCACCCGCATTATTAGGATTGACAATCACTGGATGGCTTGGGACCTGCCCGAAATGCGGTTCCAATATCCGATATTGATCGCGATCTAGGCACCAGTCATTCCCTTCACAATGATCCTCGTACGAACTGGTCTTGGCGAAGGCAACATCCCCCACTCCTTGCGTCATGCAATTGAATGCGCCACCGTAACCATAGTACAGATCACCGCTACTGGGAATTGATGCGTTATCGAAATGAGTCTCGATAGTTGTACGCAATGACTCAATCTCATCTGTTGGGCCTTGTACATCAACAAGACCGTTGCCAATCATGTAACCCATGGGTACGAGCATACCAGCCGATTTCAGCCAACCCGTGTGGCAAGAATTGTTGCCTTCAAGTTGCTCAAGAGTGGTGATGTTCGAAGAATTTAACACCCACGCAGCGGCAGTATAGGAAGTACTACCATCATCCTTCTGATCGGCAAAAACAACTTCGAGGCCATGACTCTTCCAAGCCACGAAGCCGGCACCACCATCGAGGAATGCCACATCAGCGTGCCCGAAGTTGAGGGCCTCAATGGCAGCGTTCTCATTGGCAATCGGATACAATTCAACGTCGTAACCACTATGCTCAGCGATGAAATCAGCCAATAATTGTGGATTAGCGTCTGGATTATCATAATCATCCTTGACGGTGAAAGCGATTCGGATGACATCATCTGATGAGTCATTACCTCCAATACAACCTGCAAACGCTGCCGACAATAACAGCGCTACTACAATCCAATTCTTACTCAATATCATCAATTTCATTTTATCACTAAACCAATAAAAACGCCGCCTAATTGTTGAGCACAACGGGTGAAGGTACCATTGAGTTGCACGGTTTAGGTTGCCCTAATAAAGATTAGGCCGCCCTAAACTTTCAAAATCGTTTGATTTGAAAAACAATTAAATTAGAATCTTATTTTTACACTGATAACCACTGATCAACATAAGATTGTGCACCGGGATTTCCTAAAAATGGGTCCGGCCCCATCTTGATAACAGTAAGAAGATGTATCTCGCCACCCCAAGTTGGTATCCAAACTGTAATCATCTCTCCAGAAGGGTGCATTCCAAACAAATCGAGCATGATATCATCATGGGTATACAGAAGATTAACATCACCATAATCGTGAACCACCCCTACATGAATTGGTGAAAGCGAAAATGCATTTGGCCCTGTCCAATCGTCCATCAGTGATGCTGCTTCCTGAAACCTATCTTCCTTAGCACCACTTACATCTGAAACAAATTTCACACCTTGTGGCGTGAGCATTGGGTTCAAAACACCTGGAACTTGTAGATGGGTTTCAACCACAATCGCTCCATCTGCTAAAACCCAAATGTATTGCTCAGATGCTGGCCAAGGTGGTGCGTTCTCTTGCTCTTCACTTAGTGGGGGGCCCCATACATCCTCGCCAATTGGGGTACTTGCAGGAACAAATCCAGCTAATAAGTGAATTATCAATACAAATACGATAGCAAGTACCCTTGCATTACTGCGTTGTTTCCATTCACGGCGTTGTTGTTTACTCCTGGCTGCTAAAATTGCTGATATGAATGAGCCACCAACCAACACCATCCAAATTCCAAGCGGAATCAGCCATAGAAACAACAGACAGAACAGTAAACCAGCAATGTAAGGATCTGCGCGCAACCAGTCGCTGAAAATGACTTCTGGGTGCTTCTCTTGCCATTGGCTCCACTGCCATACTAAAATGAGCACCAACGGTGCAAGCCAAGTGAGTAGGGAAAAGAGCAGAGTCATCGCCTTCAAGCCGATGTAAGAGGCGGGTGGCATAAACCTCTTTGCAGACATTAGAGCGAGGCGGCACTTTTGAGAACATGAGCCATCATTCAGATTCATGAGCGGAGGTGACCCGGTGCTACAACTCTCCGAAGTCACTTTTCGCTACCGCTTACCAAACTGGCCAAAGCCTTGGTTGAAAAGACTCGGCGCAGGTATTCACAAAGTCAACTTGGATGTACATTCTGGCTCAATTTTGGGACTCATCGGACCAAACGGTGCTGGGAAAACCACACTTTTACACACCATTGCTGGACTTAACGTACATGATTCGGGAAATGTTCTCCTTTCTGGCCAAGACAGAGAAATGTTAGGTTGGGCAAATGCTCAACGTCATATCGGATTAATGCCAGAGAGAGTGAATTGGTCTGGAACTAGTACTCCAAGGGAAGCACTCCGAAGAATTGTGACGATGCGTGGGGAAGGGGACTCACCCGAAGAGTTACTGGAATTAGTCGGCATGCGTAGTCGAATGGATACTCCTTTAGAGAATATGAGTCAAGGAATGCGGCAGCGACTTTCACTCGCCTGTGCCCTACTTGGTTCCCCTGATATTTTGCTATTAGATGAACCTATGAATGGACTTGATCCGGTTGCACAGGCCGCTTTTCGCCGTCTTCTACGAAATCTAGCTGATAGTGGCGTGGCCATTATTGTCAGCAGCCATAACCTACAAGAAATGGAATTATTTGTAGATTCATTAGCGATTCTTCACCGTGGCCAAATGGTTTCTTACGGCTCTTTACAAGACGTAGAAAGAGCACTTGGATGCTCACCTTCACTCTTAATCGCTGGAAATGGATGGTGCCCACCTTCTGAAGGTTCATTTGGTGTGGGAGTAACAATGGAAATGTGTGAAGCATGGCAAGGGGAAGAATGGCGCTTCACATTACATAGAAATGATGGCTGGACCAGCGACGAAAAACACGATGTTCTCCAAGCAATAGAAGGAGCAGGTGGTCGAATTAGCCTGCTTCAAACAGTGCTTCCTAGCCTTGAAGATTTGTTGTCAGCCGCTACTGGTGAAGCAGCAGATGAAATTGGCTTTGAAATCGCTAGCGACTCAATGATTCCGGTTCGCACTTGGGAGGTAGGAGAAGATGAATAGGTTGGCCCGTGAAAAACGTATTCTCAACCTCTCATGGTTCGAGGCTCGCCAACACTTCCGTAGCCCGCGAATGCTAGCCCTAATCGCCTTACTCACTCTATTCATAGGAGGGGGGAGTTGGGGGTTATCGGACCCAGACTCAGTAGTAACTGCACAGTTGCAGATGGATACACCTTACGAAATTCTATTTTTGGTCAGCCTATTTGTCCTATTTTCATCAACTCTAGGAGTAGTTTTACTCGGTTTTGATGGCATTAGCCGTAAGCGACTAACTGGTGAGTTGGCTATTGAACTAGCTCAACCCATTGATCGAACAGACTTAGCGCGCGCTCAACTACAGGGGTTGTGGTTTGCGGTATTCGCCCCAACTGCATTAACATGCATTATTGGAATTATGTTGATTTATGCTCAAATAGATGTTTGGCCTTCTATTAGTGAAATTGTTTACTTCATGATACCAACGGCATTAGTGATTTATTGGTATGCCTGTATTCAATTGCTTGCATCTAGTATCGCCAAGGATTTAGGATCATCAGTTACTCTTGGTGTAGGAGTATGGATGTTATTCACCCTTATTTGGCTACTAGTAACAGCCGTAATTGCTTCACTCATGGGGGTAGATGTTACCAACTTAGAGTCGGTTGAATATAATCGATTTAGTGAAATTGTTGACTTGTTTTCACC
>JAQXFA010000007.1 GCA_029250565.1 Candidatus Thalassarchaeaceae archaeon | reverse complement strand
ACTTGTACGGTTTTCCCTAGGTAATCTCCTCTTCTCTCACCCTCAATCACGTTTGCATACACCTTTCCGGTGGTCAAATTATTATCACGGGTGAGGGTGATGTCAAGGAATCTCTCATAATTTCCCAAATCCAAATCGACTTCTCCACCATCATCAAGAACGAATACTTCACCATGTTCGAACGGACTCATGGTTCCAGCGTCGCTGTTTAGGTATGGGTCTATCTTAATTGCAGTCACTCTATATCCAAGAGATTTCAACAGCATTCCAATGCTACTTGCAGTAACTCCTTTACCCAATCCAGAAAGTACTCCCCCGCTAACGATAACATACCTCATGGCAATCAACGGGATATGGACCCGTTGGGCATAGCCTATGAAGGTTAGTGAAGAACTCGCTATTTGAGATACTTCGCGGGTTGCTTAATTTCAAGTAGCGCCTACCACAGCGACCGCTGATGAGCGCGGCACCCACCCCCACAGTACTCGTTACTGGCGCTCTAGGACAAATTGGAACGGAACTTGTTTCAGCCCTACGGGAACTCTATGGTAGTGACTCAGTAATCGCTTCTGATATACGTGAAATAGAAGGGCATCCTGTCATCAATAATGGCCCGTTTCTAACTGCTGATGTATTAGATAAAAACTCATTAAAAGTCATAATTGAAGATAACAATGTCAACATCATCTATCACCTTGCGGCTATCCTTTCAGCAACTGGTGAAAAAAATCCAGTACTGTGTGAAAGAGTCAATGTTGGTGGATTAGCAAATGTTTTGGAATTAGCTAGGGAATACGAATTACGTGTATTCTCACCTTCTTCTATTGCTGTTTTTGGCCCTGATTGCCCAAATCACGCACCTCAAATAACTCCACTTAATCCTACAACAACTTATGGGAAAACAAAGGTCACTGGGGAAATTATGGCGAAATATTACTGGGAAGTTCATGGGGTTGATGTAAGAGGGATCCGCTACCCTGGACTTATTTCTTGGAAGGCCCCAGCAGGAGGAGGGACCACCGACTATGCTGTGGATATTTTCCACCATGCCATTATGAGTGGGAAATACTCATGTTTTGTCGGCCCAGACACTCGGCTTCCAATGATGTATATGGATGATGCAATTCGAGCAACGCTCGAAATGATGGATACACCTGTGGAATCAATTTCAGATTCCCGTGGAGGCTACAATATCTCTGGATGCTCATTTACAGTGACTGAGTTGGTTGCTGAAATTAGCAAAGTAATTGATCCATTTGAATGCACTTATTCACCAGATATTCGGCAAGAATATGCTGATTCTTGGCCTGATTCTGTAGATGATACAGAAGCAAGCAATGATTGGGGTTGGAAGGCTGAATTTGGACTAGAACAGTTAGTCAATGAAATGCTAACTAACCTGACCCGCACACGCGAGGTTGAGGAGTGAGGTGAGACGATGGGAAAAGTAGACAGATTCTATGGCGTGAAATTGAGTACTGCGGCAAATGTTGCCATTCTGTTACTTGTATCTGTATTGGCACTTATTCACCTAAAATCTGTGATTCAACCATTCGTGGTTGCAATATTACTTTTCTTCCTGATTTACCCTCCTGCACAATGGCTTGAGAAGCGTTATGGCCACCCATTGATGGCGTACGGAATTTTAGTAATTCTGACGATGGGTTTCATCTTCTTAGTAGCGGTTCTTCTATATGCAAATTTGCAATCATTTTCAGACCAAGTCCCCCAACTCACAGAACAATTCCATGCAAAAGTTGCTTGGCTTGAAGGGATGACCCTGTTTGGTTACTCAATTGAGTTAGGTTCAGTTGTCGACCAAGTTGGGGTTGAATCTATTGAAGCGATGTCAAAGAATTTCCTCGGCTCTTTGGCTAGTTTTACTGGAGGAGTAGTAACTACTCTCATCTTCCTGATTTTCATCATCCTTGAGGCTGAGTCACTTCCCAACCGCCTAAGAGCTGCATACCCTGACCAAGTGGCTAGATTCGAAAACATCGCTGAAGGATCAGGAGAAAGTGTGACCACCTATGTCGCCACGAGAGCTTCAGTAGCGTTCGGGCAATCAGTTTTTGTAGCATTGATTCTATTTTTCTTTGGAATCCCTGGATGGTTTTTGTGGGCGTGTATCGCTTTCCTGCTTGACTTCGTACCATACATTGGTGGGCTCATAGCCACAATCCCTCCAATTATTCTTGGATTCGTTTTATTTGAGCCAACAACATTCGCACTATTGATAATCTTATTAGTTGCTAATCAGCAGACTTGGGGTGGCTTCATTGAACCGCAACTTTCGGGTCAGAGACTTGACGTTTCACCGATTGCGCTACTTCTTCTAGTCGCCTTTTGGGGTTGGCTATGGGGATTAATGGGAATGGTTCTTGGAGTACCTCTTGGAGTTATCATGAAGTTAGCGCTTGAGAATGATGAACGTACCAAACCTATGGCCATCATGCTCTCAAAAAATCCACCCTCTGAAGAAGAGTAAGGGTTCAGACGCTTGTGCTTCCGAACCCCTTGGAGTTATCCTGCGAATAATTGAAATAAAACACTAATTATGTGCGTTTGACGGCAATAGCCGTTAGGTGGAATTGAATTGCAACGAGCAGAGATAAGAAGAAATGAAGAAGAGACTGCAGTAAGCCCTGTAATAGCAACCATTCTTATGGTTGCAATAACGGTTGTACTCGCGGGAGTCTTGTATGTATGGGCAAACAGTCTAGCCAGTGAAGGTACAGATACTACAATGAACACATTGAACACCTATACTGCAGAGGATGCCGATGATGAAACAGGTGTTGGAGCTGATGATACACTAGTTAGGATGCAGATGACTGGCAAGGATGAACTTGCTTGGTCATTTGTTCAAATTAGAATTTCTATTGGCGATAATGTCTATACTTGTAGTGTGATTACTGGAGATTATTGTGAGATTGCTCAAGCGGCTGGAGACAACGACAATACCTGGGAACCTGGCGAGTATCTATTTTTGAAGGAAGGAACAGAAGATATCTGTGATGGAAATATTTGCCCCATTAGCATCTCGATTACAAATGGTGGACGTTCTGTCGGGGGCTCACCACTAATTTTGGTTGATGGCACATCAGGTAGTAATTCCGTTAGCGGTAGTTCTAGCAGCGGCGGAACTACTGTGACGCCAGAATCTTGTGCAGATGTATTTGCTGTAATTGAAACCCAGGATGATGTTTCTAGTTATTCGCATTGTACTGATTTGGATGCGCTTTACCTTCACCAAACAAGTGGGGTAACGGATGTCAGCTTACCTCATCTAGAGAGTATTTATCAGTACGCATATTTCCACCAAAATGAAGATTTAGAGACCGTTTCTTTGCCAAATCTTGAGGAAGTTGAAGGATATGTGTATTTCCACCAGAATGATGCTCTCGAAAATGTTGATTTATCAAGTATTGAAGTTGTGGGTGAT
>JAQXFA010000006.1 GCA_029250565.1 Candidatus Thalassarchaeaceae archaeon | reverse complement strand
CTGAGGACGATAATTCACTTTCATTTTCAATAGAACGTGGTGAATCAACCGATTGTAGAATCCAAGTAATTGTCCCTCCTACAGTTTCAAACGGTGATTCCAATACAATCAACATTAGAATCCAATTTTCATTATCTAATTTTATTATCAATAGAACAGAACTCAAAGTGGAAGAAAGACCGGAATTAGTTTTGCTGGGGCCACCTCTTGATACAATGAATGTAACTCCGGGTAAAACCGCTTATGGCACATTCACAGTCATCAATCAAGGAAATGTTCCGTTGTCACTTACATGGGAATTTGGAAGCGTTCCAGAAGATTGGCAGGTAGGTTTCAAGACTCCACCGAAAAATAATCTTGGAATACATAGAGAAGAGATAGTGCAAATCTCTATACTAATGCCACCTGGTACACCAACTGGTTTACTCAGTGAATCACTAACTCTCTTAGTTACAGGCACCACTGATGGTGGGGAAGAATTGGCCCGTAGTGTGATGGTTTCTCTTATTGGGGAAAAGAGTTCGTGGTTATCATTATCAGTTGATATAGACGACTTTGAGAGGGTTGAGAAAGGCGGTGAAAGAACAGTCAATATGACAGTCATAAATGATGGTAATACCGCTTGCAAGGTTGACTTCGAAACGCTAGTGAATGCGGGTTGGATCGTTACTGGATTGTCAACTATTCAGAATCTCGATGCAGGCGAATCAACAGTGCTTGAAATCATAATTGCCAATGACAATGGTGTTGGCTCAACTGATGTCGCGATTACAGCAGTCCCAACCTCTTCAGTTGATGCTGAATTGATTAATGGCTCAACTGAAATTCATATGTCATCAACTTCACTTACAGGAGATGACGGAGGCTTACTGAATATTTTAGAAGCAGCCGGAGTACCTGGGTGGGCTGTAGGATTAGTAGCACTAATTTTACTGGCTGGTTTAGCAGGTGCAGTGCTAATGCTGAGGAAAAACTCAAGCACATTTGACCCAGGTGAACAAATCATTTCCTCTGGTTCAGAAATCTTAGGTAGTGTTGAGCAACGCAGGGATGCTGCACTTGATACTGGAGTTGCCAGTGATGACATGGTTTCAGGAACTGTTAGTTCAAAGGAGATTGCAGAAGCGTTAGCTGCCTCGGGTCCAGGCCCTCTCGCAGCCCCTAAGCCGCCCGGCCCACCACCTCCACCCAAAGGCTTGCCACCACTTCCTGGTGGCCCACCTCCACCCCCGAAATGATGTGTTCCCGATAGGGGTAAATGGCATCAGTTCACAACCGTCGTGCTTATTGAGAAGGGCTATTTCGCCGATAATATGGGTCAGTCAATCGTACTGTTTGGGCCACCTGGTGCAGGCAAGGGTACCCAAGCCGATGCAATAGTTGGGGCAACAGGAAAACCACAGGTATCTACTGGTGATATGTTGCGTGCTGCTTTAGCGGCTGGAACCCCACTTGGTTTAGAAGCCAAGAAGTACATGGAAGCAGGTGAATTAGTTCCTGATGATGTCATTATTGGCTTGATTGAAGAGAGGATGCAGCAAGATGATGCTGGGGATGGGGTGCTCTTTGATGGATTCCCAAGAACCGTCCCTCAAGCAGAAGCCTTGGCAGAAATTGCAGAAGTTTCTTTGGTGATTTCAATAGAAGTTCCAGACGATGAAATTGTTGGAAGAATTGTGGGTAGAAGAATGGATCCTGAAACAGGAGATATTTACCACATAACATTCAAGCCGGCACCAGCCGAAATTGCTCACCGCCTCATCCAAAGGAAGGATGACAACGAAGAGGCGGTCAGAACACGCCTTACTGCTTATCACGATCAGACTTCACCACTTGCAAAGTGGTATTCGGAAAAGGGATTACTTGCTACAGTCAACGGCAATCAAGCAATGGATGATGTTGGCGCAGAGATTTCGGCAATAATTGATGCCTAACAAAAGGTGAAATAATGTCGAGAAGAGGGCGTGGCCGAAATGCAAAAGCTAGGAAAGCCCGTGCAATTACTTCTCGGAATCACCTTGAGAATCTTCTCAAAGAACCTTGGGGTAAACCTGAATTATCAGTTAATTCAGCGGCTAATGATATAATGAACTTGTCAAAGAAACATCGTTTGGGACTACCTGATGGGAGAAGATCTTGGATATGTCGTTCGTGTAAATTGGCATTGAGGCCAGGGGTGAATGCTAGTGTACGGGTGCGCGGAAAGATTTGGCGAATCACCTGTCTATCGTGTGGCGGGACTAACCGTCGGGGTCCTAGTTACCACAGAGGTGATGATAAATGAACAATACTGAAAAGAAATTGAGAAAACAAGCACTAAATCCCTCTTTAGAGGTTACAATAAGAGTCGGCAAATCTGGCTTAACAGAGTCAGTTGTTGATGAATTAGATTCTCAATTGAAGTCGCGAACGATGGTCAAGGCAAAACTAAATCGCGGTTTGGCAGATGATTCCGCCGACCGCCAAAATTTGTGGCAGATGTTGGCTGAACAAACATCATCAAAACTAATTTTAATGCGAGGTAATATCGCAGTTTTCTATCGTTAGAATCTAATTTTTAACCTTGATTTCAGATTTCATATCGCGTTATTTTTCGTTCTGAGTCTATCATGAGATGGCGGAGCATTCAACAGCGATTCGGACCTCGGAGACTCAATGTCAGTCATACCGCCCACTTGGTTAGAGGGTTTGCTAGCGACTCTTATTCTTTCTTTGTTGGTTGCAATAGCAATTCGCTGGGTGAGACTCCCATACACAATTGCATTGGTAATTGTCGGTCTTGTTTTAGGTTGGCTTGGCGAATCGCTATTCTCAGGTTTGGAGCCTGATGGAGGATTACTTTCTGCCGAATTAATTCTGTTTATTCTGCTACCGCCCCTACTGTTTGAGGGGTCATCAGCGATGCATATAGAAAAACTGAGACTGAATTGGAAAACCATCTCACTGCTGGCCATTCCAGGGGTGCTTCTCAATACATTGATTATTGGATTAATTTGCTGGAGATTTGTCTGGTGGGGTGAAGACAATGGGCTGATTTACGGACTATTGGTGGGTTCAATTTTGGCAGCGACTGACCCAGTTAGTGTGCTTGCGTTGGTGCGTTCTTTAGGTGCCCCTAAGCGGCTATCAGTTTTGCTTGAAGGCGAATCACTATTCAATGACGGTACAGCGATTGTTGTGTTCAATATCATTCTATTAACAATGCTTTCAGTAATAGCAGGACAAACCATTGACATGGGTGATGTCATTACAGATGCGATTGCATCTTTTCTTCTAGTTGTTACAATTGGCGTAGTTGCAGGTTACATTTGCGGTATGGTTGCCAATCATTTATTGCAGCAAAGTGAGGATCATTTAGTTGAAATTGCCCTCACGGTTGCTCTGGCATTCGGCTCATTTTTGTTGGCAGAATCGATGCATGGTAGCGGTGTTATTTCAGTAGTAGTTGCTGGCCTTTTAGTTGGGAATAAAGGTATACATGAGGGTATGACTCCAACAGCAAGAGTTGGATTACACCACTTTTGGGAAGTTGTTTCATTCCTTGTAAACAGTATACTGTTTGTGGTGGTTGGTTATGAGTTACAATCAGTATTGGCATGGGATATTCACACTGGTTCCCTCGCATTTATCGCTATTGTTGGTGCGTTAACGGCAAGATTAGTTGTTTTCCCATTGACACGAATTGCAAACATTGGTGAGAATAACAAAGTCAATGGAAAGTGGCAAGTGGCAATGTGGTGGGGTGGTTTACGAGGAAGCATACCTATCGCTCTACTGTTGTTACTTTCCCACATTGTTCACGATGGACAAAAGTTGTTAATTAATGGTGAAATTGTCAATGTCCGATTTGATGAGGCGATTTACCACGATATGCTGGTACTCACTTTTAGTGTAATTTTATTCACTTTACTTGTTCAGGGGTTAACCATGAAACCACTACTTACAAAGTTGGGTATTTCTGGTCGCTTGGCGGAGAGTGAGGCAAAGTATGAGTCGGCATTGGCTAGGCTAGTCGCTTCCCGTGCAGCGCTACGAAAACTTTCTTCTCTCAGTACTCAAGGTATGATTAATGAAATTGACCGTGAGCGCATGGCTGCACCTTACCATGCTAGTATAGAGAAGGCCAAAACACAGATTGATGGCTTAGCAAATACTTCTCTTGTCCATGCCAGTAGAATTGAAGCAGCAAGGCGTGACCTTATTCGGGCCGAGATTGAAGCTTTACGCGAGGCGGAGAGACTTGGGCAGTTGAATCCTCATGTGATTGAAAGTACGTTAAAAGGACTTGATTCTGCTTTAGCATTATCTGAATTTGCGCATGAAGAAATCACCGTAGTTAAAGATTCAATATCTGAAGAGTTTGAAGATATTTCAGACCTTGAAGATTTGATTCCAGACTCTACTCAGTCTATTGTTCACGATGAAACATTGAAGGTTATTGAAGAAGAGTGACCCTTATTTTTCTTTGAGGTTTTTTTGTTAATCTTTCGCGATGCTTTTAGATATCCTTCAACCCGGGGGCAATTATGATTAATCCTAACCATATGGTGCTGTTGGTATTTATTGCCTCCTTCGTGCTTATTCTTTCTGAGAAATTACACCGTACAATTGCTGCATGGTTCGGCTGTGTTTTAATGCTATTTTTGGGTTTAACGATGAGTGCTTTCAAAAAGTGTGAAACCGTTTCAAGCGAGGCAGGAGGGCACATTTTTGCAAGATTTGGAGGCGGGGGTACAGTTGAAATCTGTCACGAATCAATTGAGGGCATGATGTTACATTGGATTCATTTTGATGTTATCGGTCTATTGCTGGGCATGATGATTTTTGCAGCCCTGCTTGAAGTCTCAGGATTCTTCGAATACGTGTCCGTGAAGGCCGCTAAAATGTCGGGTGGAGATCCATGGAAGTTGGTTGTTTATTTAGGGACATTTACTACCCTAATTTCTTTGGTAATCGACAATGTTACGGCAATTATTATCATCGCCCCTGTCACACTTAGGATATGTCAAAAATTGGAGATTAACCCTATTCCTCCATTACTTGCCGAAGCCATACTTTCGGACACTGGCGGTGTAGCATCCATGGTGGGTGACCCCCCTAATGTCATGATTGCAAGCCAGGCTAGCAGCATGGATGAACTGGCCTCTTTGTTTGGATTCAATGGCTTCTTGCTTCGTTTGGGTGTTCTGACATTCTTTGCTTGGATTATAACCTTGGGATACCTTCGTTACTATTACAGAGATTGGCGTGAATCTAAGCCTGCCAATGTTGAAGCAATTTTGGAAGAAGATGAATGGGATTGCATCGAACATCCATTGTTGATGAAGACAACACTAGTGGTGTTAGGTGCTACAGTTGTCATGTTCTCGGCAACTGAATTTTTACACCTACATGTTGGGATTCACGCTTTGGCTCTTGCTGGTGCAGGTATTGCGTTGGTTGCGGCAAAGCCCGAAGACAATGAAGTACTGCGCCACGGATTGATACACTCCGTGAATGAGAAGGTTGAATGGCACGCCCTACTTTTCTTTGCAGGGTTGTTTATTTTGGTTGGAGCAGTAGGAAATGTCGGATATCTCAACCTTCTTGCCAATTGGATTTTCGATAATTTCGGTTCCAACCATGTGATGCTTGCAGTTGCAATCATTTGGGTTTCGGCAATCGCAAGTGCCTTTGTCGACAACATCCCCTTCACAGCTGCGATGATTCCCGTGATTGTGGCCATCGGTGAAGCCGACCCTACTGTTGACATGGCTCCACTATTCTGGGCACTAGCAATGGGCGCGGGATTCGGTGGTAATGCAACACCAATCGGCTCCAGTGCCAATGTCATGACAGTCTCAATCAGTGAGCGCGGTCCGAATCCAATAACAACGAAGGAATGGATGAGAGTTGGTTTCCCTGTGATGATTATCACCTGTCTTGTGGCTACGGTATTCATGATAATATTCCATGGGATGATCTACAGTTCCTAGGTCTTACTGACTACACCACTTGGCGGTAGCATCAAAGAGGAGCGCGCACCCACACAGCATGATGCAGGAGTGCGACGCCTGCGGGCTGATTTTTGGCGGCAAAGATATCTGCCCGTCTTGTGGGAGTAGAATTTCACACACTGCTGAAGTCTCAGATACAGATGGGAAAATGGTCCCAAGTGGTGAACTTCCGGGGCTTAATCAATTGGTTACTTCGATGGATGGTGTTGAAAAAATAGATGTGGAAACATCTAATTCTTCTTCACGAACATCCCTTCCATTTTCAATTGGAGGGTCAACAGGAGGGCATACCTCGCTTCCCTTTGGGGTTGGTAGCCCAAGTAGGGGTGTAGAGGAAATTGATAATTCAAATGATGTCCCTATTACAACATCT
>JAQXFA010000005.1 GCA_029250565.1 Candidatus Thalassarchaeaceae archaeon | reverse complement strand
TATGGCTTGAAGTCAGCTGAACGCCATTCTTCACCTTGTAGAAGTTCAGGAGTAATGTCAGCAACCAAAAGTCGCTCCTCAAGTGCTGAATCATTGACTGTTCTTCCCTCAGTAGAAAGTTGCCAAGTTCTAATCACCTCTTCTGAGGAGGTGATGATTCCTTTGCGGGCAGCGAAGTAGTCAATTTGTGAGGTATCTAGATCGTTTTCTTGTACGCCGTTTCCATCAGACTCAGAAAGTCGAGAGATAAATGCGGCCCGCATTCCCAAGGTTGCTGTGATAGCACCTGTTGATGATGGGACAACAAATTGGCCGCGCTCTAATTGGATTCCAAGGTCTTTGAGTAGGCCGATTCCAGCTCCTGATTCCCGTTTTTCAACAACATCAGAGGCTTGCAATTCTTTCATGCCAACTTGGCCTTCTTGTTGCGATAGCCAATCCCATATTCTTTGTTCAAGAAGGCCGTTTTCAGCAGCGGCTTGACCTTCGGTGGCAAGCCGCCAAATCTTGTTCCGACTTTCGGTTTGATTAACCAATCCCAACTCAGCAAGTGATCCCCCAGCACCGGCAACATGGGCTTGGTCATCCCAGCCACATGATTCGAGAAGCGGTGCCAAATCCCAGACACGTTCAGGCTCAGAAAGCATCGCTTTGAGCATACGGCGCTCGTTGTTACTCAACTCCATGCGGCTCCCTCCAATGCGTTGGGAAAGCCGGAATGCCTTGAATCAATTGGAGATGAGAAGGTAATTATTCACTCTTCTTCATCATCTTCAGGCTTATCCCACAACAGTGTGTCACATCCAAGGCAAATGAAAGTTTGAGGTCTTTTACCATCAACCCAAGTTAATTCACCACATTTACCACACAAAACACTAGTGCGTACGGGTTCGTCTAAGGTCGTATCAATGCGATACATGATGCTCCCCTCTGCCCCATCCGGTAATTCACCAGATTCAGGTGCCCAATCTCGAATATCTTTCTCGTTCATTGGTTTAGGTTCTTCAACGCGGGCGAATGCTAGCACAAACATAGCCGCTCCCACTAAACCGATGGGTGCACCAATTGCAATGTATGCTGGGCTTGCGAATATCACCCCGGATGCAAGTATCATGCATAGCCAAGCCGCGATGAACATGTTAGATCGAGTGTTGCTAGCCACATCAGTCCCTCATTCGGTAAGGCTGTGCCACGCATCAATGAGGATTTCTACTGCCCGTTCAACTTGATTGCTTCCAATAGAGCAGATACCAATTCTGACTCCACCACTAAGTGGGACTACATATAATTGAGATTCAGATGCCTTTTCGGCCATTGCAACAGGGTCATCACAAGGAATGAAAGCAAAGTAACCGTCGTCAGATGGCATTAGAGGTAAATCTGATTTTGCCATTGCAGCATTGAATATCCTTCTCCGTTCCGAAAGCAAGTGTTTCAATCTTGTTTTTTCTTCTCCCCACGCGTGAGCCTCTGATTCATTGGTATGAATTGAGATGAGGGCAGACTGTGGTAGGCGGGGAGCGAGAGACCAAGTCCCTCTTCCTGTAACAGCACAAACCTCGCTAAGCCTGTTGACATAGTCCTCGGAAGGATGTAGGAACACAATTGCTCCACATCTAAGGCCATAAATCGTGTGTGATTTAGAAGCAGAAAAACCCCAACAAATAAGCAAATTTTCGGGCCATTCAGCCCATGAGAACTTTTTGTGTATTGTTTCTGACCATCCGTATGGTTCGTCTGCATAGATGGCATAAGCTGTGTCAAGGAACAGCGTGACTCCAATATCGGGGTGATTTCTAGCACAATTTAGGAATGCGTCTAGAACCAAATCCCTGCCCTCGGAATCTAGTGAAATCCCAGTTGGATTATGGGCTGGATCATTAAGCCAAGAAAGCACCCTTTGTTGAGATGTTGCTATATTCTCAAGCATTGATTCAAGGGCAGGCAAGTTTACTTTTTCATGTCCATCATCTTCGTTGAGAATTGGCCATTCAGCAATAGTTAATCCACATTCTGCAGCTAAAGTATCGTATGGAGACCAGCGTCGAGAACGGAATAAGATCGTATCACCGATAGCTAACATCGTTCTTGCAGAGAGATAGAGTGCACCAGTTCCACCAGGGGTTGCAACTGAATCGCTGTGTAGTCCGATATCTTGGAGGCTAGCAAGCCTTGGGCCAACTGCTAATTCAGCCGCTAATTTCTTGAAATTTGGCAAGCCAGAAAGCGGTGCATACGATGAAAAATCAATATCAGACTGCTTGCGTAGTGAATCCATTACAACACTGTTGACAGCGAGTGCTCCATCATCTTCAAGCAGGCTACCAACGGTTCCGTTAATCGCCGGTTCACCAAGTGCCTTGGCTTGCAGATATCTACCATACCAAGCAAAAATCGTATCGGAACCGGTTTTTTTCTTGCTCTCTGCAGGCAGAAAGGTATCCTCAAGGCGACCTAAATCCACAGCAACCACAACTGCGACAGAATCCCGCCGCCGAACCATCCTACAGGTTTCTAATTATGAATCCATCCATCTACTTTCAAAGGATAATTATGGTATTGCCCTATGGGCAAAGTTGACTATAGGTTCCATACATCGTCAGATGAGGGGGGGGTATCCAGTGAAGCGTTGCGCAATCTTTTTGATATTCATAATGTTCACTATGTCGTTAGTTGCATTCACTCCTAATTTCTCCGGAAACACCACACCGGATAGAGAACTTGAGAAAGTAGATGTCAATGGTTTTGCATCTTTGAACTCAACAGAAGTGGTGACCATCAATAGCCACCCCAATGCAGTGACGAATTCTTTCAAGATTGAGGTTCCAGAGGGGGAAGCGGTTCGAAATCTCAGTCTTGAGCTTTCACCAATTGCCCTACCTCGTAGTGAAGGGATATCCTTCACTGCCCCCAATGATTTCAATCAATCAGGGGCTACATCTCAGGGAGTTGACTATAATTCATCAGGACTTCAAGTTTCTGCAATTGATGAATATTGGTCCTTTGATGGTTCTGGCAATATACCCTCTGGATGGACCTCATCCAATACCAATTATGGATTAATCAATACTATGACTTGTGGTACAAATGGAAGCAGTAGCCGCTCATTGACACTAAGGCATGGCACAGTTTCAGTCACATCTAACACCATAGATCTCTCTTCATTATCTCAGGGGATGATGTCTCTATGGATGACAGAGGGGCGTAGTGGATGTGGTGAAGACCCTGATTCAAGTGAGCACCTCTATGTGGAATACAAGCGTTCATCAGGAAGTTGGGGTCAAATTACCTATTATAACGCAGGATTAGGATATCCGGGGTACACTAATGTAAATTCTCAATTTAATCTACCAAATGATGCCTTTCATTCAAACTTCCAGTTTAGGTTTCGACTTCCGCACGGTTCAGGCACATGTTGCGATTGGTGGTTCATAGACGATGTAAGGCTAACTAAACCGGGTGGGGAAGGTAACTGGACAACTCCTGCATTTGGCCCAAATGCTACCAATGCAAATTTCCGTTCACTCCCTGGTCCATATGGCGTGATGAGTATTGATACCGATGCACCTTCAAATGCTGTGACTTGGTCAGTTCTAGATGCATCAAATAACACACCGCTTGATGGTTTTTACCAACGCCAAGGGAACTGGGCGGATTTAGGTGGTATTGATTGGCAAAAGCATCCGGCAATACGTCTCAAGGTTACTTTGGAAGCGATGGGTACTGGTTCTGTTACTAAAGTGAATAGCGTTCACATTCAAGGGCTATTTGTCAACAGTTTTGATGACAGCCCATCGGATTGGAGTCTGATAGCATGTAGTTGGGATGGTGATAGCGTAGTTGGTGATGGTGAGGCTTATTCACCGACATTCATTTCTCGTAGACCAATAAGTAGGATTTCTACTGCGTTGACAGTAACTGGTGGAGGGCACTTGGAAGCAACTATTGATGGCGGCCCTTGGGTAACAATACCAACAAGCGGTTTGACGAATCTAGATGATAGGGTGCATTCAATTCAATTCCGATGGATCGGACAGGGACAATATTTTGATTTGCAAAGATTTGAGGTGGAATTACAAGGTTCTGGTCTGCCAGAATCACCTATCATTGATTTGGGTAACGATGGTAATGTGGAGTGGGGGCTCACCAACCACTCAATTGGTACGTGGGGTTGGCAAGATGTTCTAGCAAACGGGAATCGCTCAATAGATTTGAAATTCCCCAACCAGCATAATGTTGAGGTTTGGATACCCAAGGATTCCGTCGGAGATTTCGTGTTTGAAATCAGTCCCGAATTATCAACAGGGGTTTCAGATTTACAAATCCAATTGCTGATTGGTGGCAATGTTATGTCATCATGGACGTATGGTAGTGGGGATGAATCCCGCACTTTACGAGTTGGGGATGCTGACCGTGCTAATTTGGTGGCTGAATTGATGATTTCACAACCTGTGTACAGTCAAAGTGGAGTAGAATATGTGGCTGTAGAAATGATGTTGGATGCTTTAGCAGGCGGGGTTAGATTTGGTGGAATTGCTATTCCTCATTCCCCTTCAGCAATGTTACACTTTGAGCCGGAATCGGATTTTATTCTCGGCCTAAACAATCTTGCCGGAAGTATGGCTGCTACTGACGGATGGGTAACCCTTCCATTGTCAATGAGTTGGGCATACTTAGGCTCAATGGAGGTCACCTTGAGAGAATTGAATACAGGTTTAGCCACAGCAATTTCACTTGAATCAGCAGCCAACCTGTCAGCGACACTATCGCCATCTTGGCAGATGTTCGAATTAAAGCACAATTTAACAGTAAATAGCGGTGAATTAGCAGCATTGAGGTATGATTTGGTTGGTGTGAATAATTCAATCACCTACACCGTTTGGCTTGGGGCATCTCCGCTTCCAGCCGATACTCTAGAGGGTGATGCAGCGGCAATAATACTGCCATCAAATTTCGATACCGGTTCTTATTCAACACCAGTTGGCGCAAGTGGGCCAGGGATATGCTGTGAGTTACATCCAACTCTCCGTTTTTCTCTGAATGCTTCATGGGATGATGAAGATCTAGTAACCCTAACTCTACGCGGGATAATGAATGATGGTTTGATCAGTTTACCATGGGTTCACATGTTTGGGGTTGGTCCTTCTCAAGGTATTGAGAATGACATGGAAATCACCGATTGGAGGGTTTTGAATGATCTTGGAATCCCAATTGCTGATGAGACATCATATCTGAAGGCGGATTCAGATATCTCAGTTGAAGTTGAATTTGGTTTTGAGGGATTAGAATCAATGTTCGCACCACGCAGTGACGACATTGAAGTTAGATTACTTGAGAATGGAATTGTGAAGTCACAAACAAATCAATTGAATCAAGGAGTTGCAACTTTCAACACGAGGACTCCGCTGGCTACTGGTGATGTTGAGTATGCAATAGAATTCGACCCACTAGTCGGTGGCGATGATGTGACTACAATTATTCTCAATCGTAGTTTTGAAATTGATTCAATATCGCCTATAGTAATCTATCAAAGTGTGAAAGCCCATGACCATCTCGAGCCTTCACTTTCTCAAACTCTGACCTTTGAATTGTATGATATGCCAGTATTACCTACAGATGTAACCTTGATGTTGTGGCGTCAATGGCAAGATGATAGCGATGGGGATGGTGAAATTAATGCTGATGAATTTCAACCACAAAAT
>JAQXFA010000004.1 GCA_029250565.1 Candidatus Thalassarchaeaceae archaeon | reverse complement strand
AGATTAAGAAGAGGTAAATGAATAGGTAGTGAAAGTTTAGGAAACTTGTCAGAGTAGAGTTCTCAAAGGTTTGCTGAATCCATAATGTAGGTTCTCCTTCAATAGCATACACCCAGTCAGTCCAATGCCCAGTTGCATACTTGATTGGCTCATTCAGTTTGTCAGTTATTCCTTTCCAAATAATGATGACAGCATAACCCATAATGTGGAGGTAATATCTCTGATTATGAATCATATCTCCAATTTTTGACATTGGCGTGCGCATCTCCTTTCGGTGGAGTGTGAAGATCCAACAGATTGCTGGGGTGAGTAGGAGAATTATCCCCATCATGACCCAATATGGGCTTGCCATGTTGGGGGCGGCTCATAGAGCCGATTTGATGATTCCCCCTCTCTAATCGCCGTCAAACCCCAAGAACGCCCTCATCAAAGGGTATTCATCATGGGTTAATTTTCCAAGTTTATTCTTCGCTTTGCATCTTTCCAGCGTCAAATGATTCTAAGAATTCATCAACATCAATTACTCCATCTCGGTTCTTGTCGATTTCATGAAATAGATTTCTTGCGTTAAGTTGTCCAATATCGGGTACTAGAATTTTCATTGCTTGTATGAACTCATTGATGGTCAAATGATTCGGGTGATGTCTACTACAACACCCATGGAAGACCATCCAATATCTCTCCCGCTCATGTTGGTCGGCTGAAGTAAACTTAGTTAGAACAGTTCTCCAAGGTGTCAGAGTTAAGCGAGCCCGGGATTTACCGTACGTGAAGTAAGTGATTAATCCCAAAAGTGAACAAGCAGCAGCGCCGATTAGTGCCTTCTCCCCCATGACATAGATAAGAACAATACCACTGATTATGCCAATAATTTGAGTTAAGGGATAGAGAGGTGAGGTGTATCTTGGTTTGTAGGACAAATGAGTATCCGAGGCATTTCGCATTACAATCACACAAGAGTTTATCACCACGAAAATCATTATTTGGAACCCAGATGCTAACTTTGCAACATCATGAACTGGTAATAGAAGGATCGCTAACCCCATAGCAAGTCCTGTTCCAATAATTGCTCTGTGTGGTGTCTCAAATTTTTGATGGACATCTTCTAGGGATTGTGGAAGAAGGTTGTCTCTAGCCATGGCAAACGGGTATCTAGATGCAGCCATAATTCCAGCAAGGGCCATTGATGTCATGGTTAGAATAGCCAGTATCGATGCAACGATTCCTATTACTGGCCCACCAACTAAATTTGCAAAAACAAATATCGGATCTTCTCTTGCATGACCATCGATGAGGAATGAATTTGAGTCGACTGTGGCCATCATTACGAAAACAATGCCGCAGTATAAAACCGTGCTAATTCCCAGAGAAATAATCATGCCTTTAGGGAGGTTAGTTTCAGGCATTTTTACTTCTTCTGCAACAGCTGCAATTTTTGTAACACCAGCATATGAAACGAAGACAAATGCTGAAGTTTCTGCAAGAGAACGCCAACTATCACCAAAGGCGCCTTCTGAGATTGGCCTAGACCAATCTGGTTCTGCTGTGAGAGCAGCCCATATGGATATGCCAACTAAGAAAAGAACGGAGGATAAGACGATAGGTGCCTGAATTTTTTTAATGATTTGAACACCAACTATGTTGACTATAACTAATATCAGTAATAGAGTTAAAGCAGCGAATTCAATGTTGATAGAAAACCCAATCAGAGGTTCAATGACCCACAGATAGGCAGAGAAACCAATCAATGCGAACGCAGCTTTGAGAAGAAATGTGGCCCACAAACCCAATCCTGTAATGGTTCCCAGCAAAGGCCCATATGTTCGCTCAATGTATACATAAGAACCACCTGATGTTGGCATGGCAGTGGCTAACTCTGCCTTTGACAACGCACCAGGAAGGACAACCAAAGCAGCGACCAAATATGCGGCCCAAATACCAGGCCCTCCTAGGTCAAACATAGCAAGTGCTGGAAGCACGAATAGACCTGACCCTAGCATAGCCGAAAGAGAGATAATAATGACTGAGAAAATCCCCAGTTTACGTTCAAGAGTATCCGAAATGTTCTCAACTTCTCTGTAGACGAAGTCAAGAATCTCCTTTGGAGAGGTTGGTCTCATGGTTGCCCGACTAACAGGCTCTTTTAGAGCCTGTGTCCGGATTGATGTTGAGAAGTTAGATTATCAATCCTTTTTGGCTTTAGGGGAGGGTGTTTGACATTCATTTCAGTCGTTGTGTATGCATATGTTAACCGCGTGTGAGTAAAAAGACAGGCTCCAACGCCCTCCTTCTCTACCAACTCCTGAGTGTTTAACTCCTCCAAATGGGGTGCGCAAGTCACGGTGAAGCCAAGTGTTGACCCAAACCATTCCGGTGTCAATTTCCTCAGCGATTCTCCTGCCTTTTTCTAGATCAGAAGTCCACACACTTCCTGCTAGGCCATATTGCGTTGCGTTTGCGATTTCAATTGCCTCCATCTCATCACTAAATGCGTGGATGCTTACAACCGGCCCGAAAATTTCCTCAGTAGCACATCTGCTGTTTGGTGGAAGGCCATCTATTACTGTAGGTGAGAGCCAGTTACCATTCTCAAATTGCTCTGGGATTCCTTCAGGTGTATTCCCCCCAGTTAGGATAACTCCACCTTCTTCTTCGGCTAGAGAAATATAACCGCTGACTTTGTTGAGGTGGTCCGCTGAAATGAGAGCCCCAAGGTCTGTTTCAGGGTCTGCAGGGTCACCAATTTTCATCGCTTCTACAGCAGCGAGGAATTGGCTGACAAAATCATCGTAAATGCTCTCTTCAATTAGGATTCTTGAACCACAAAGGCAGACCTGTCCTTGATTTAAAAATCCGGCTCTTACTACACCTGCAACGGTTTTTTCCATATCAGCATCAGCACATACAATTGTGGCATTTTTGCCACCTAGTTCAAGACTTAATTTCTTGAAAGAAGATGCTGCTGCAGATGCGACTTTGGCGCCAGTTGCAGTTCCTCCTGTGAAGGATATGAGGTCAACCCCTGAGTGGCTAGTAAGGGCTGCTCCAGTTTCTTCACCATGTCCATGAACGAGATTAAAGACGCCAGACGGAAGTCCGACATCATCAATGATTTCTGCTAGCAAACTTGCTGTCATTGGTGTCATTTCGGATGGCTTGGCTACAACTGTATTGCCCATTGCTAATGCTGGCGCAACCTTCCAACTCAACAGATAGAGTGGGAGATTCCAAGGAGTAATCAAACCAGCAACACCAACCGGCTTGTAGACAACATGGTTGGTGGCATTTTCCATATCAAAAGTTTCAGCAGTGAAATTTCTCACTTCATCAGCAAAGAAACGGAAGTTGGCAACTGAGCGAGCAGCGTCAACATTTCGTGCCAAAGAAATAGGTTTTCCAGTGTCGAGTGATTCCAGTTGTGCTACTTCTTCACCTCGTTCTTCTAAGGCATCAGCAATTTTGTCTAACCAATCAGCTCTACTAGCGTGACTCAGGGATGACCATTCAGGTAAGGCATCGCGGGCAGCATTTACGGCCGAGTTAACATCATCAACATTTGATTTAGGAACCCTAGCAATTCTCATGCCGGTTGCTGGGGATAGGTCGTTCAGCCATTCTTCACACAGTGCTGGGCGAAACTCACCGGAGATGTAGTTCAGTAAGTCTGGGATATCACCATCTTCTGGGTCCAAAACACAGGGTTTGCATCCTGAATCACAGCACTCTTCATCCATTTTTTAACCTCAGTTTGGATTCTGTTCATCTGATTGTCCTACATTATTTGACATTGCTGAGTATTGGCGCCAGTCGTAGTACCATCGGTCACTATCCGGGTCCCATTCATCCCAAGTAACCACAGTTTCGAGGTTTTTGAGGAGATTCGGAGGTACAACACCAGGTACGATAAACGCTTTTTGCCGATGTAGGGGATATGGATTTCTTAACTCAATTCCGAGTACACCAAGAACAGCTCGGGCAACATACCAAGTTGCTTGCGCATTCCAACCGTGGGCGATTTTTATTGTAATTCCCAATCCCTTAGGATATTTTGGATGGATCACTGAGAGTCCTAAAAGTCCGTCAGCACCTTCCTTTGCCAATACTTTTCCTTCTCCACATTTTAGGATGGTTGAGTCAAGACGATTGAATCCACCTACAAGGTCTGGATGGTCGCACATTGATTCCCATATCCAATCGTCATCCTTTGTAGCTGCTAAGCCTGCAAACATTACCGATAATTCATTGACAGTATTGGAAACCGTTGGTAAACCACATCCATCTTTTGCTACTCGCAAAGGATTCCAATCCGGTTGCCCAAGTAAATCTCTCAGAACATCAATGAAAAGTGGAAACCATTCTGATTGTGGTAGAGTGTAACCTGCTCGATTAATTCCTTTCAAGCGAAGTGCTTTGAGGATAGCAGCATGTTCTCCTGAACAAGTATGGAACCAGCGCCGTGGGCGTCGGACTTGGCGTCCGAATTGAATCAGAGGCACATCTAATGGACACTGCATTAATCCCCATTCAGATTCATTGAGGATTGATTGTGCTGCAGCAACGTGTTCGGTATCGCCGTTGTGAGACGAACACGCGATTGCTTTTTGCTTGCTAGTGAGTTCACCATCAAGCACATCAACGAATGTTTTCATCAATAGTGGTTTCATCATTGATCGCCCATAACAAAGGACATTTCCTCCAAAAGAGTGGATTACTTCGTTTCCATGAGCCCAAGCAACTGCACCGTGAATTGTATTTTCAGAAACATCGTTGCGACGGAAATCAACTAGTGGCTCCCATTCCACATCTCTTCCTGTAGGTATCCCATCGTGAATTTCTCCAAGGGGGTTAGTGGGGTAGACTCCTGAACCGGGCCTACCAGGGGAAACGGATGATGGATTGTGTTCGGTCAAGTCACTCATCTCCATTTACTAAGGGTGCGACTTCATTGATGAATGCAGCCATATCGCGCTGAACTCGCGCGGAGTCATGGCGGAAGAAGTCGAACCACAGCATTAGTCGGTCGTCGGGGTGGAATCTTTCAACAATTTGGGCGGCAACTTCCTCGGCGTTACCAATAACTGCATTATTTGCCGCTTTGGAAACTTTTGCAGGGTCAATAGTCCCCTCAAGAGCATTCCAGTATGAGTCAAGAGTGGCCTTTGCCTCTTTTTTTGCAGCAGATGACTGCTCTTCTGGAGTGAGTCCTTCTTCATTATTCAAGAATACCATGACAGTTCTTGGCATCATATTTCGCTGCCATTCACCTCCACTTTCGTGGTAGGATTCATTCATTCTTTCATGAGTTGCTTCAATGAGTTCAGGAGCAGTTATTGATAGATTGAAAACCTGTACTGGGCGATACTTGTTAGCCTCAATTTGTAAAGCCGGTTCGTGACTTCCAAGAGTTAGTGAGAGAAGTTCTCGATTCCAATTTTGTGGGATACTTTTTATTTCTTCAAATTGATAGTGGCGAGGTATTTCAATTTCTTGTGGATGCTTAGTCAATCCTCTGACATCAATTGCCGCTTCTTGTACTGCTTGCCAATCTTCATCACTACGGAAGTTGCCTCTATTGAGAGTTGTTTTTCGTACTGAATCTGATGAGAATGCTTCACCGTTTAGCAAGCGTAGGAATATTTCACTCGCTTCCCAAAAGATTTGACCACGTAGAGCAGGCCATGCTACCTCCTCAACTGCATCACGAGGGATTACACCGTATGGTGATGCCATAAATTGGAATCTTCCAGCAGAATATCCAATGTGTAATTTCCTTGAGTCACCTCTTAATTCTTGTAGCGCACAAAAATTACCGACTCTTTCAGCAACTGCTATTGGGCCACCATTAGCTAGAATCGAAAGTACTGCGGAACCCACTTCTATTTGTTCAGTTTCAGCGAATGAAAGGGCTGCTAATTGGAAAAAATCAGTGCACAAACCAACCTCTCCTTCCCAATGTGGGATTACTGGGTTACGGTTGCGTTTCTGAACCTCGGTAGAGAGGTGAGCCTGAGCAATCCAAGCCACCCCATATCCCAAATTATCTGCAAGTTTCAACTGTTCAATATAGTTGGAATACATTGTTTGCTCATCGGGGCAGTAGCCAGTAGAGTCTGGCGTCTGCGATATTGAAAAGAAAACATCAAACTGCATATTTTCACCTTAGATTGAGCGCATTCTGCCGCCATCAACAGCGAGTGAAACACCGCGAATA
The DNA here is from genome assembly GCA_029250565.1 of Candidatus Thalassarchaeaceae archaeon. GTDB lineage: Archaea > Thermoplasmatota > Poseidoniia > Poseidoniales > Thalassarchaeaceae > MGIIb-Q1. Next base: position 2,252 of record JAQXFA010000004.1, on the reverse strand, counting down.
GCACCACCTGCATCAGAACAGAGGAAAGCAATTGCTGCCGCTGTTTCTTCAGGCTCTATCAAGCGGTCGGCGGGCACTCCTGCAAGCCATGTTGAGCGTACATCGTCTGGCGTAATCCCTTTTGTCTTGGATATTTGTTTTGCTAGTGAATCAAGTCTACCGGTATTTGTGAATCCAGGTAAGATGTTGTTGATACTTACACATGGGGGAAGTTCAGTTGCTAGAGTTTTTGACCAGCCAGCCATTGCTCCTCTCACGGTATTGGAAACCCCAAGATTGGCAATAGGCTCACGAACTGAGGTTGAGATGATATTCACAATCCTGCCATGTTGTAGTCCCTCCATACCAGGTAGGCAGTGTTTCACCATTCTCTGAGCAGCGAAAAGGTGGCGTTTGAGAGGTTTGAGAAAATCATCATCTGTAGCATCCATAAGTGGGCCTGAAGGAGGTCCAGCTGCATTATTGATGAGAATATGCGCTGGGCCAAATTCTTTCAGATGGACTGGGATCAAAGCATCAATTGCCCTCCCATCCTCCAAATCTATCGGTAGAACATGGACTGTAGGGGAGCCTGCATTGTAACATTCATTCGCTAGAGCAGTCAACTTGTCTGCTGAGCGAGAAATCAGTGTTAATTCAGCCCCAGCTGCGGCTAATGTTAGCGCAGTTGAGCGGCCGATTCCAGCCGATGCTCCACACACAATTGCATGGCGTCCATCTAGTGCATTATTAGCAAGTGGTGATATATTCTCCATTTTTTCATCTCCTTTAATTAACATAGTGAGCATAAGTAAAGTCAGCCAATTTTTGACGTACCACCTGCAACACCTCATCGGGTGCATTACGGAAGGTAGGGTGCTCGCTTTCACCTTGCGGGTGACGCATTTCACTCCATTTTCCTGCCTCATAGCCCAATAATGCATCTTTCATTAGTACCCCTGCTAACACCAATGTGTCGTAGCATAGGTCTTCGTAAGTCATTCCCTTGATGACAGATATTTCACGGGTTAGTAATAATTCTCCAGTGTCTATTCCATTATCACAGAAGTGGGTTGAAGAGCCAATCGGTATGTCATGATAAACCGACCATGCAGGACTTGCTGAACCACGGCAGTGGGGTAAAAGGCCAGGGTGTGAATTGATTACCCCGTCTTTAGGATGTTCTAGGATTTCACCACGGATGATTCTGGTGCCTCCAAATACAATTAGATCTAATTCCATATCAGAAATGTGAGGCATAACATTTTCAGAATTGTGAATGGGTACACTAACATGTGCAACTTCAATTCCATCAGAGTGCAATTCAGTCAATTGGGATTCAATAGTTGGGGCAATTGGGTTACCATCTATGCGGTCTAGGAATTTCTCTCTTTCTTCATCAGCGATTTCAGAATCTTCACTGATGATTATTGTTGGAACAAATCCTTCAGCAAGGATTTGGTACAGCATTTCTCGGCCATATGGATGCTCTTTTAGAAGTAAAAAAGCAAAAGTCGGTTTGTTCCCCTCGGGCATGACTATCAATTAGCGGAGGGGCTGTAGATACCCGTTATTTTCGGTCTGTGAGTTTTGTATAATTAATTCACACTTATCTTGGAAACATATCATCTGTAACTGTTCGTCGAACTGTAAATGGGTCATCATCAACCTCCTGAGAGCCCCCACTATCTGCATCTCTTGACGGGAGATTAACACCTAGGGCGGAGAAGAATTGCCTTAGAATAGAGTCATATTGATTTCTGGCATCTTTACCTTCCAAGAAGAGGATAGCTTTCGGCCCTTGCCCAACCAAATCAACCATTATATCGATTCCATGATGGGTGGTAGTCCATGTTCTTCCTGATGAATGTTCATCCCCGCTTTCACGATGAGTGACTTCCCTGATGTTACTCACAATATCCACCGAAATGGGCATCTTCATTTCTGAACGGATGGTCCCAAACCTAGGTCGTTTGATGAATCCCTCAGTTATCTGGTTAGTAGCCGTATCAAACACAGTGACTCGCTTTCTGAACATAAATCCAAAACTCATAGTTAATATTCCCATTAATAAAAAGCCAAAGAATCCCAAAACCCATTCTCCGTTCGCCCCCATAAAGCGGATTGATTCGTAGTTTGTAGTAATCACTCCACCATCTTCTGTGTACTGTATTGTAGTAATCCATGATGCCACGTCACCGTGCATTTCATACAATAACTCACCATCAAATGGGGTTGAATTTGTGTCATTGAAAACAACATTGGAATTATCG
>JAQXFA010000003.1 GCA_029250565.1 Candidatus Thalassarchaeaceae archaeon | reverse complement strand
CGTGAATTATTTGAAGAAGCGGCTGCGCAAGCACCTGCAATTATTTTCATTGATGAATTAGACAGTATCGCGCCAAAGCGAGAAGATGTTACAGGTGAAGTTGAGCGCCGTGTCGTTGCTCAATTGTTGACATTAATGGATGGTATGCAAGGTAGAGACAATGTAGTCGTAATCGGGGCAACCAACAGACAGGATGCTATTGATCAAGCATTGAGGCGACCTGGACGATTTGACCGAGAAATTGAAATTGGTGTGCCTGATAAAGCAGGTCGCCAAGAAATTGTTGACATCCATGTTAGGAGTATGCCAATCGCAGATGACTTTGACATGGAGTGGGTACTAATCAATACACACGGATTTGTTGGTGCAGACATTTCATCTCTTGCTCGAGAATCAGCAATGAAAGCATTGCGAAGATATCTACCCGAAATTGACCTTGATGAAGAAGAGGTACCACCTGAAGTTCTAGAAAAGATGGAAGTCACAATGAACGATTTCAAACTCGCAATAAAAGAAGTTGAACCAAGTGCCTTGAGAGAAATTTACATCGAAGTACCTGAGGTTGGTTGGGATCAAGTCGGAGGGTTAGATGAGGTAAAAGACCGGCTCAGAGAAAGTATTGACTGGCCACTTACCAAACCTGAATTGTTCAAACACTTTGGAATTGAAGCACCTAGAGGGGTGCTATTGTTTGGAGCGCCTGGAACAGGTAAGACATTGTTGGCTAGAGCAATTGCTTCAGAAGCACAGGCCAACTTCATCACTGTCAAAGGACCCGAATTATTCTCAAAGTGGGTTGGGGAATCTGAAAAGGCCGTTCGTGAAATATTCAAGAAAGCGGCACAAGCATCTCCAAGCATTATTTTCCTAGATGAATTTGAGAGTATTGGCGCTCACCGATCATCAAACAACGATGGTGATGGAGGACAGACAGTTGGGAATCGAATGGTTGACCAAATTCTAACCTGTATGGATGGAATTGAAGCACTTGACGGAGTAGTCATTGTCGCGGCTACCAATCGACCTGAAATGATTGACCGAGCACTGCTAAGGTCTGGTAGATTTGAAAGAGTATTGCACATACCACCACCGGATGAAAAGAGTTGTCGAGAAATTATCAAAATTCATACAGCAAATATGCCTTTAGGGAAATTTGACCCTACTGATTTCGCTAAGAAATTGAATGGTTATACCGGTGCTGACATTGAAGCAGTGTGCCGAGAAGCAGCTCTTATCACAATGCGAGCAGGAAAGAAAACTGTTACCAAGAAGCACTTTGAATCTGCAGTGGGAAGAGTCAGACCAACCGTGACCCCAGACATGCTTGAGTACTATGCTAAGTTGGAAGTCAGCCTAACTAGTGGAATGGAGAGTGTGAAAAGAGGGGGAGACACACTTTCCGGTATTGAATCGGTTTGATGAACTGCGAACCAATACAACCGAATTGCCAGCATGAACTGTCAAACGGCTTAGCATGGTGAGTCTTGATGAGAGGATTCAAGGTGTAAGGCCACCGACGGCAAAATGATGACAGCGACCTTTGGGCAGGAACTGATTGGCCTAGTTGTTGTTGATTCACGAGGTGATATCCTCGGAACTGTGGCCGACTTGATGTTGGACTTGAATAGTGGGGCTGTTGGAACACTTGTAATTGAGCTACAACCATCTCTCGATGCCACCAAATTACCATGGCCTTCGGAAGCCGGTTTGATGTTACTCCCTAGTGAAGAAATTGATAGAGTTGGACCTCAAATCGTGTTAAAGCGGTGAAGTCAAAGAGATTCACCAGCGCACAACCGTATTAAGGCATCCTTAGTCGTGAATCTGTTAGACCTATGGTCTAGAGGGTGTTAGAGTGGCAATCACAGCGAATCAAATGTTCGCCCGGATGAATACTCGACAGTTTAGAAGAGGGGCCACTCTATTCGCTTTTTACGCGGTCCTAGTTCTTCTTCTAGTAACTCTTCTAGGCAGTTTTATCAATCCTGCAGATTCACAATTATCTGCATACGATGATGATTGGGATGATATCTCAGCATTCAGATACGACCTTAACGAAATGGGAGTAGATACTCATAGTTTAGTCAGTAGCCCATTATTGCTTAATGAAATTGAAAATCCCGAAGAAACTGTATTCGTGATTGCCGGAGTAGAGAAAGATACCATTAGCCTACCTAGATTTACTGGTGATTCTAGTGTAGTACAATTCAAAGAGAGCGATGGCTACACAACAAGTGAAGTTGAGGCTATTACTTCGTTTGTAGCACGTGGTGGAACCATCATTGTAATGGATGACTTCGGCTACAGTTCAGGAGTGGCATCTGCTTTCGGAATAGAATACAGCGGCCACAAATTATACGATGCAGGAGCATGGACTTTGGATTACAATTACATCTGGATTAATTCAACAGACGGTTACAAGTACACCTCAAATGTATCTCAAGCTTGGGTACACCCATGCTTTGCTGACAGTGATGGAGACGGATATGTTGACTTAATCGACCCCGATCCTGGACACCCCGGAGTACCAGGTGTAATGACCATCACTGCAGAAGATGCCGGCCTCTGCGCCCACCACCTGACTGGAGACGGTAGTGCTCCATGGGACTTTTACCCCGGATATGATTTACTTCTCAACTCACCCTCTGCCTTTGACCCAGACCATGCAGATGACTCGGAGAAGAATCGCTATGGATTAGGATATTCTAGTACTGATTCATATCTTGACATCAACGATGATGGTGACTTGACCGTTGGGCCTGCTGGAAGCGGATTTGAAGGTGACATGCAAGGGCCATTCACAACTTATGTGAAATACTGCCTTTCAAGGAATTGTGTTGATTCAACATCAGGGAAGGCACACTTCATATCCGATGGTAGTTTACTAATCAATACTTTTTATGATTATGAAAAAAAGTATGGTAATCAAGTCACAGATGTTGATGCTAATGATAACCGAAAGTGGGCACTTGATGCGATTGCCGAAGCACTTCTAGTCAATGAGAACGGCACTCTTTCTGCTAGCCCTGACGCCCAGGTAATATTTGATGAAAGTCGCCACCAACAAACATCATTTATGGGCGATACCTACAATCTAATCTACTATGTCCTAGTCTATTTCACAAGTGATTGGATGGCTATGTTACTTCTCTTCCTAACTCTTTTCATATCGTTTGAAGCCGTCATTATTCGCAAAACTGATCCCGAACCTTGGAGACATGTTTTCAGCATCATCTACTATGGATTTGGCGATTCAAGACGTTATGGTTACTACAGTCGCGCAAACAAAGTCAAACAAGTTCTTCTCTCAAGAGTACGTAATCTAAACACACTAACAAGGGATGAGTTTGACGCATTACCCGCACGTGAACTTCAGAAGATGATTAACGACCCTGTATTGGTGAAATTCGTCTTTGAAGACCGGAATTATTCACTTGAACAACTCGTTGCAGTAGTAAAACGTGTGAAACTATGGGGGCGCAAGTAAGCGAGGTGATATCTGATGTGGACTAGAAAGGCAGCCCTAATGATGACATCAGGAATCGCACTTGTTCTCATCGGTATGATGATGTCAAATTTCCAATTAATGGTGATTGGAATTGCTTTTATCTCCTTCTTAGCAATTAACGGATGGGTTACAGGCCACGCTGAATTACACATTGTTCGTACGCTTTCTGCAGATAATTTGTACAAAGGAGATGACCTCTATGTTGAATTAGCAATTACCAACAAATCTCGCCGCCGTACCCAACAATTGGAAGTTTTTGACAATGTACCTCATGAGATGAAAATGAAAAGTGGCCTCAATTACATGATGGTAAATTTAGGCGCTGGTCAAACCACCAGAATCAGATATGTTCTCCGCTGTCCACTGCGTGGTCATTTTTCTCTTGGAGCTGTTTCAATTAGACACCGCAACACCTTCAATCTATATTCAAACGAGATGTTCATTGACCATCGCTCAGACATTATTGTATTCCCTCAAGTTCGTGATGTTGAGGAAGCAATGGTCCGTAGTAGAACACCAAAGATGTACACCGGAGCAACTACTCTACGAACGCCTGGACCCGGAACTGAGTTCTTCTCTCTTCGCGAATATGTTCCTGGCGACCCATTCAAGAATATCAATTGGAAAGCGTTTGCCCGCACAGGTGAACTGATGGTCAACGAAAAATGCCGAGATGCGGTAACCGATGTTTTCCTGCTTCTTGATAGCAGAGATGTTTCAAGAATCGGAACTGTGTTGAAAAATCCATTAGAGATGGGAACTGTTGCTGCAGCATCTCTTTCTGCTTATTTCCTACAACGTAGAGATTCAATCGCATTAGCAGTTTATGATGATAGACTTTCATACCTACCTGCAGATGGTGGAGACAAACAACACTTCAAGATTCTAAGTAGCCTTGCTGGCGTTGCTCCTAAGGGTAACATGCCATTACAAGCAGTTACCAATGCATTAGCGCCAAGATTCAGTCGTGGCAGTCCGGTTTTCATCATCTCTAGTTTAGAGGGAGATGGAACTGTACCACATGCTGTACGTGATCTTGCAGGACGGGGGCACGAAGTAGTGGTTCTCAGCCCAAGTAGTATTGACTACGAGAGATTGGTGACAAGAATACCAAGAATGTCCTATGAAGTAATGAAACTTGAGCGCCAGAATAGACTGACTGCATTAGCAGGATTTGGTGCTCGCGTAATAGATTGGATGCCTGATGTAGAATTATCACAGGCGTTATTACAGGTCAAGATGTTGTGAGGTGAAAAAATGGCAGATGATGTAGAACTACAAAGTGAAGGGAATCGGACCCTCCACCTCAAGGAACTACGCGTTCAATGGCAAGTTGTTGCTTTGCAGACAATTGCAACCCTCGCCCTGATTTGGCTGTTCTTACAACTTGGATCTAATTTTGGCTCCTGTGACCCTTCACATGTAGATGGTGATGGAAACACACTTTGGTGCCCTGCACTCGACGATACACTTTCACTAGACTTGTTTGAGACTATTCTTGGAAGTGAATCGGGAGACTCGGCGTATAACCTGCCTCTTGCTGATTTCTTTACTGGCCAAGGTAATGAGGGGCCTGGCAGATATTACGTCCCCATCCTCCTATGTGGTTTGCTAACTGCTGGCTGGGTATTGCTCAACCTTCAAGCCCCACAACTGCGCAGGAAAGTGGTTCTTGGAGTTTTGATGGGATTGATACTATTCCTCGCTGGCCGACTTCTAATTGGCTGGTTCTTTGGAATGCTTACAAGTTGGGATTTGTACTGGCCAATCGATTCTCCCGGCTCAAGTAGAAACCATGCTGAGACTCTCGTATATCCATTGATTCTCTATACACAAGTGTTCATTGTTGCACTATACTTGATTCCTGTTTGGACCGGAATGATGGGGATATGGGGGCTTTCTAGAAGAATGATTGGCTGGTCTCTTGGTACCACTTTGATTTACCTTGGAATCCATGCACTGCTTTCGTTTGAGGCTGTTACAGTATACTTTGACCTTGGCTTAAATCCGATAAGTCCTCAAATAAGTGAACAAATGGTGCTCGGCGGTTTGGTTTCTGAAACAATATTCCCGCTATTGATGATGGCGATGTTGATGATAATCTTCTCTGAATCAGGATTCGCAGTTATTCGCCATTTAGAGTATGCATTCCGACTTCCTGAATCTTGCAAGAAAGACCCAGAGTATGTCACTCAGTTTGAAAACATGTTGAATGGCCATCTTGTCCATACAGTTGGAATCTTTAGTTTGGTTATTTTCTGTGCAATGTTAGCCTTGAAATTCGATGACTTAATCCTTGATTTAGTAGCAATATTTGGTTCTTCACAATGGAGTGGCCAAGTACAAGAGTCACTTGAGTTGCAATTGACTTATGGTAAAGTAATATCAGCTATGTTAATGTTGATTTTTGTTGCAGGGTTGAAATATATTCTACCATGGAACCGTATTGCTTCATTCATTGAATCATATCTTCCAGACTTGTCATCTGATTGAATGCACCAACTAATTTGTTGCTGCAAAATGAATTACATGAGTTAGTAATCTAGCGATTGAAAATCCAATTATAGGAAGCCCACAAATGATAAGCGGAGCCTGAATTAATCCAGGGAGAACAAGGTCTGCCGCAAGCGCTGGGGCAATCATCAACACAGAGGCTCCAACGCAAGCGATTGAAACAAACTTTTCCAAACCTGTTGGATATACTTGTTGACCCTCAAGTTCTACCCCAGGCATAGGTTGTGCACCTTCGCATACGTCCTGTGAATCACTCACAATATACACCTCACAATTCAAGGTCGGAAAGTTCATCCTCAAGGGAGGATAACTCAGAGCGATGTTCAGGATTTACTGGTGGTTCTACACCATTAATCGTATCATCTCGAGTAGATGATGCTGAATCCATTTCTGCTAACTGCATAT
>JAQXFA010000002.1 GCA_029250565.1 Candidatus Thalassarchaeaceae archaeon | reverse complement strand
CTTCCTCAGCATCTCGTGCATCGAGAATATCTCTTTGTTCCTGCTCAATTGGTAATGCAACTTCGAGTTTTTCTTCCATATCTTCTCGGAAATCTTCAGCCCTATCAGCAAGAGATGAAAGTGTGTCGTCATCTTCTGCTTCTTCGGTAACTTCAGCCTCTGCTTTCAATTCTGATTCCTTATTGGTAGCCAATAAATCATCAATATCTAAGCCACCCAGACTTGCAGGTGTAGCGAGTTCTTCGGGTGCCTTTGGCATTTCTTCGACTGCTGGCAACTCATCAAGTGCTTTCTTCGCATCTTTAGTATTCTTTATTGCCTCAAGTTCTTGATGCGCTGCATCTCCAACCTCAATCGCTTGTTCACGGCCGAAGTCTGTTATCCTTCTACTGCATCCATCTCCAGCATGAGTAATTCCGATATGGTGGTCAGCCAATTGTAGACTGACCTTACGAAGAGTTACCATGATGAATTGTGCTTGCTCACTGCGTAATCTACACAATGAAGCTATGTTTTCAGCATTGAAAGTGTCAAGATTCTGATCAACTTCATCAAAGTAGTAGAATGGTGATGGTTCATAATCCTGAATTGCGAAAATCAATGCTAGTGCAGCCATTGATTTTTCACCACCGGAAAGTAATCCCAAACCGCTCTTCTTACCTGGTGGGCTTGCCCACATCTGAAGACCTCCTTCGAAAGGTTTCTTGGGATTCTCAAAGCGTAATTCGCCTTTACCACCCGGTTGAAGATGCTGGTACACTCTGCTAAAGTTAACATTGACGATATCCATCACGGTTGTCAAGCGATCTTTGCGCTCAGTCTCAAGTTGGTCTTCTAGTGAAATCAAACTTTGACGGTGCTCACGTAGTCGCTTTGAGTCTGTGCTCAAGTTGCCACTGCGCTCCTGCGCCTCGTCATATTGCTCAATTGCCCGCATGTTAACATCCCCAAGATTGCCAACTCTGCGCTCAAGGTTTCTAACCGATGCTTCAGCCTCTTGAACTGTGGGAAGTACCGCATCATCAGAGGCTGGCTTGATTTCTAGTTCAGCCATTTCTGCATCCAATTCTCGCAGTGCTTCCTTCTTTTGGTGAATCTGAAGATTGAGGTCTGTGATTCTCTTGTTAATCGCATCACGGTCTCGTACTTTTTGTTCCAAACGTGTTGTTAGTTTGACGCGCTCTTCACGTAATGCAATTCTCTTGTCATCTAACTCACGATACTCCTCGGTTATCTGTGAGTGGGCTTCACTAACTGTATCAAGTTCCTCTTGGTAAGTTTCTATTTCCGATTCAGCGTCTGAAATTTTCTTCGTAGCCTTATCAACGATTGACTGTTGCTCATCAATACGACGTTGTAGTTCCTTGATTTGGCTAGTCAACAAAATTGATTGGTTCTCACCACCAGAAAGTGTTTCTTTTGCAGTGAGTTTTGCCCGTTCTGCTTCATTACGTTGCTCTTGTGAATCACGTAGAAGGCGGGAAAGATGCTGTGGGCTTCCTTCTTGGAGAGCAGTTGCGGCATCAGTCTTTGCTTGTAATGCATCTTGATGAGCGTTATTGGCTAATTCAGAGGCGCTTTCAGCCTTATTCTGCTTCGCAGTTGCTTGTTCTAAATTCTTCAATGCAACCTTAACTTTGCTTTCTGAATCTTTGAATGATGTCTCAGCACGCCCTAAATCTTCTTTCCAAGCTCTCGCTTCAAAGGCGTGATCATCATTAGCAAGATTGGTTATTCGTTGACGGAGTTGATGCTCGCTCTGTCGCAATTCAGCCAAGGCTGCTCGGCCTGTTTCAGCAACTAGGCTTAGACGTTCAACATCTTCTTCGGCCTTTTCAACTACTGAACTTCCTGCCATCTTACCGCCAAACTGTGGGCGATTTGATCTTGCTGAGCCTCCAACCATTGCACCACTTCCTTCAACCACAGAACCGGTCCTGGTGACCATTCTAACACCACCCATGTGGCGGCGAGCGACATCCATTGACTCGACAATTAGAGTGTCTCGTACTACATTGATGACTGCAAGTTCAATTGAATTATCATATTCCAATAAATCAGAAGCGAATCCAACAACACCGGATTGCCGTGAAACCATCACAGAACGACCGCCTGGGCGGCGGGATTGTAAACGATTCAAGGGTAGGAAAGTTGCTCTTCCTGCCTTGTTCTGCCGTAGCCAAGAGATACACTGTGCAGCAGTTTCATCATCACGGACTACAATACTGTTCATACCTCCACCCATTGCGTAGGCAAGGGCTTCTTCATCCCGCGAATCTTTTGGAGCACAAAGTTCTGACATTGAGCCGAGTATGCCTCTAACTTCACCTGAATCTCTGAGATTCAATACTGCCTTGACTGCGCGAGCCATGCCAGCAGTACTACCACTGCGGTTCTCAAGTTCACCTCTGGCTCTAACCAAAGCCATCTCTGCATCACGCAATTGTTCCTCAGACCTCTGTACATCATCTAGTAAGCCGCGCTCTTGGCGTTGGATTTTTGCCAACTCTTGAGCCAATTTTGTGCGATCTTGTTCAGGTGCATTGGAATCTAGTTCTTCGCCCTGAAGTAATAGGTCATCGCGATTCAACCTTGCTTCATCAAGGGCTGTTTCAAGGTCAGCGAGTTGTTGGTGTAAAAATTCAACATTCTGAGTTTCGGCACCAACCTTTAGGATTGCTTTATTTGCAACTTCCTGGGTCTTTTCAACTGCTTCAGTTGATTTACCAAAAGCACGATTGAGTTCGTGAACAACTTTGTCTCCAGAATCAAGAGCAGAGCGTGCGTCTTCTTCTGCCTCAGCAGCTCCTTGAAGATCCTCTTCTGCTTTCTTGAGAGTATCTCTTGCTGAATCTAGAGATTCTTCGTGAGCCGCAAGCGCTTGTTCGGCTTCAACCTGTTCTGCTTGCAGAACTTCTTGCTCATCACCCGCATCACCAATGTCTTCCTTCAATCCTGAAATACGGTCTTTTCTTGTTTCAACTTCAACTTCTAGGCGGCGCTGCTGGTCACCTAATTTCTTACCATCATCCCCCAACACCTCATTCAATTGGCGCTGAATTTCAGCCAACTCGTCTTCAATTGACAATTCTTGCTTGTTATCGGCTTCAATCTCTTCACCGATTTCACTGAGGCGTACGATGTAGTTACCTCGCTCATCAGTAACCAATTCAATTTCTTCTAATCGGCTACGGTGGCGAGAGTGCATCAAAGTCCTACGAGCTGTTTCCAAAGTTTCCTGTAATTCACGATATTTCATCGCTTGCTCACGTTCTTTAGCCAGAGTTTTGATTCGCTTATTGATTTCTTCCTCTAACAAAGTAATCTGTTCAAGATACTGCTCGACTTTGTCACGCTGGCGATTTGCCTTGCGTATCTCATCGTCATAGGATGTTACACCTGCAACATCTTCGAGAACCTTACGGCGAGCGCGGTCAGTCATAGTGGCGAGGTGAGTGACGTCTCCTTGAAGAACGATATTGTAACCATCTCCTCGGGCACCAGCCCCTGTTAAGAGACGGCGAAATTCGGTTGCAGTTGAGGGCCTTTCATTGAGATAATAAGCAGAGTTTGAATTTCCTTTACGACCTAACCTGACAGTTCTTGTAAGGAGTACTTCATCTGTATCAACCTTCAATCTTCGATTACCATTGGAATCTTTTGGATTGTCAAAAACAAGTGTTACTTTGCAATTTTTTGCAGCTTTGCCGCGATTGCCGCCATTGAATATCAGTTGACCTACATTTTCAGCGCGGAGGCTTTTCGAACTCTTAGCACCTAAAACAAACTGTAGTGCATCACCACAATTTGATTTCCCAGAACCATTAGGTCCTGTTATCCCAGTAAAACCGACTTCAAACGGTATTACGACTTCTCCTTTGAATGATTTAAAATTCTCCATTTCTATTGCTTTCAGATGCAAGTTTCCCATCCCCTGCTTTTTGGTCGCGAAAAGCGACTACGATTTCATCGGGGGATTTCAAGGGACTATAAATGATGGTGGTCAGTCACGCGCGAGAGAGCGGTTTCAAGACCCCGACTTAAGAGCCGTCAAGCGTTTCATAGATTCTATCAATAACGCGCATTATTAGCAGGAGAAAACGATTTCAGCGTAGTTAGTTATCACACTACATTTCGGAAATCAAAAATAATTGAGTCTTGTTTAGGTAAAACCAACTATCTCACATGAATTCGCCTTTGAAATCACATTGTGCACATCCTTGGCCATTACAGTAATGGCACATGCGACCGACCGACATATCATCACCAGAACTAGTACCAAGTTGGAAAATATCCTCATACTGATCTAGTGAGAGTGCAGAACGAAGGTCACCAACGGTCATAACACCACCTTTGTTAGATTTCTTTTCCTTCTTTTCAAGGGAACCACGGAAGCCACCCGCGCCAGCCATTTGCCATGGTTCGGCAAATCCTGACTTCGGTTTCGATTTGAGGCGACGTACTGCCTTTTTGATGACCACGACACCCAATATTAGGAGAGAAACTTCAACCATGAATGCAGGCATTGGTATCCCTAGAACCAGCGCCCAATCAAGAGGTTGTCCCTCGGTTGTTAGCAACCCCATAGCATCAGAAACTGCAATTGTCACCAAACTGACGCCGAAAACCAAACGAATTCGAGCCATGTTTTTCGACCAACCTCGTGAAATCTTTAATTTCCCTGATTGCTTCAATGCAACTATTGGAGCAGATATTGAAAAGACGAATCCAATTGCTGCAATAATCACATCAATTACGTAATATGTCCCTAAAGGAGATAGACATTGATTGCTCCGATGATCGGCTAAATCAGCATTGATGACTTCCCTATCACAATTACCAGATATAATTTCAATAATTTCCATTTTGTAATGTACTAATTGGTCTGGATACTGGAAGTAGTATAATCCAACCTCCACATTGTAAACTACAAATGACAACAGAAGGACTCCGACGATGGCGAGTATCAACGGCTTCGCCTTTGTCACAATTGATAAGGCGCCGCCGGAGATTGTTAGTAGTTGTGTAATATGGAGAGTAAAACATAACTCTCCTGCACCCGAATTTAAAATTCCGAAGAGCAACCTTCAATTCATATGGGTTTGAGGCGATTACCCGGAGACCTCTGTATGGTAGATGTAACCATAGTCGGCTCAGGTATCGCCGGTCTCTTCGTTGCAACCCGTTGCGCACGGGCTGGACAAAAGGTTGCACTAGTAACTAAACAACGGCTTTCAGACTCTTCAACCAATCGAGCCCAAGGCGGTATTGCAGGTGTTCTTGACACTAATGACTCAGAAGCTGTTGATGCCCACATCCGGGACACCCTAGAGGCTGGAGCAGGAATAGGGGATGAGAAAATTGTCCGAATGGTTGTAAAAGAGGCCGCAGCCAGAATTCAAGACTTGGTTAATGAGGGCGTGAATTTTGACAAAGAAGAGAATGGTGCTTACGATTTAGCCATGGAAGGTGGACACCAAGAACGTAGGATTCTACACACAAAAGATGCGACAGGGGCTGAAATAGAGCGTGCACTGATTGCTTCCTGTCGCTCGGAAAAGAGGATTACAATCTACGAAGATTGCCTTGCTCTTGACCTCATTTTAGATGACCGTGATTCTGATGAAAGAAAAATCGCTGGCCTCTGGTGTCTCAATTCTGATGGCTCTGTTTTCACACTACCTAGCCGCGCTGTTCTAATCGCTACAGGAGGTGCTGGACAATTATGGCGACACACCACAAATCCATCGGTTGCAACAGGGGATGGGATCGCTATGGCCGTCAGAGCAGGCGCTGCTGTTGCCGACTTAGAATTCGCGCAATTCCACCCAACTGCCTACAGTAATGGAGATTCAAACCCATTCCTAATTTCAGAGGCGGTAAGAGGAGATGGAGCAGTCTTGATGACTGCAGAAGACCTTGAGAACTGGCATCAAGCAAAACAAACAGACTCTTCCGCTGACCCAAATGATTTCTCATTTATGCGCCAGACTGATGCCCGAGGAAGTCTTGCAACCCGCGATATTGTTGCGAGGGCTATTGATACTGAATTGAAACGCAGTGGCCGGCACCACGTATTGTTAGTGACAGAGCATTTAGATGCTGTACATCTTGCATCAAGATTCCCTAATATAGCCAATAAAATGCTCAAAAACGGCTTAAAAATCGGTATTGATGCGATCCCTGTGGCGCCAGCTGCACACTACATTGTAGGGGGATTGGCGGTTAATGAGTGGGGGGAAGTTTGGCAGCGCGACCTCAACTCCGATGACCCTACATTCAGTACGAAAAGTGACAGATTAGTCGACGGATTGTTTGCTATTGGCGAAACTGCTTGCACAGGACTTCATGGGGCAAACCGACTGGCCAGTAACTCATTGCTTGAGGCGGTGGTATTCTCTCACCGAGCAGGGGTTAGGGTGCTTGAGTGGTTAGCGACCGCAGCAGAAGAAAAAACCAGCCTACCTGAATGGCGAGCTGATGGACTTGCAGACTTAGAGGAACACGCGCCTTTAGTGCATGACCGAGCACAACTACGCTCCACCATGAGCGATGACGTCGGTCTAGTGAAGAGTAACTGGAGAATGAAAAGAGCACAGAGAAGATTGGCCTTACTCAATGAAGAAGTTGAACGCATTTGGCGTCGTTGCTTGCCTTCAAGAGAAATTGTTGAGTTGAGAAATATGGTGCAATTAGCACAGATGATAATGGCTGCTTCTTTGGCCCGGGAAGTCAATGTTGGACTTCACTACAATCTTGACCTTACCTAGGCTACCGATTGAGTTAAACAGGGATTGCCATTAGATTGATTCATGTCAATCATAGAAGCATACAATGGAGCCCTGGATATGGGAGATATCGAAACACTTGAAATGATCATCCACGATGATTTTGTGTTCAATCCACACGTTGGTAACGTCACCATGGGCAAGTCAGATATTTTGGGCTTCGTGATGAGTGAAAACAAACCGACTGCAGAAAACAACCGAATTCTGTATGAAAATGATGAAGTTGGAGTTTCTCATTCAATCATTCACTTTGCGAATGACTCGGACTCCGAAGCGGTCTTGTCGTTCATGCAGTTCAAAGACGGTCAAATCATTTCCATAGAAACCGGTGCCACACCACTTTCTCCCGATTACCAATTGATTGGTAACTGAGAAGCTACGCACCCGGTACGGACTGAGCATCGCCTCAGTCACTCGGTTCTTGTTGAATGCTCAATTCCTTTGACAAGCGTCAACAACTGTTGATTCAACGGCGTTGGAATCCCTAATTCCTCGCCCCGCCTAACAACCTCCCCACAAAGTGAGTCAATCTCGGTTATTCTCCCAGCCATTACATCCTGTAACATTGAACAACGGTTAGCCGCTGTAGCCTCAAGCACTCTTTTCAGTTCAGCCTCACAATCAAAGAAGGACATGTCAACACCTTCTGCGGTTGCCACTTGAGCCGCTTCTAACATTGCTGAAAGCGCTTGTTCATGTAAATCCGGACGCGACAACAACTCGCCGTTTCTGACACCACAAATTGCTGCCAAAGGATTGATTGCCACATTTATCAGAAGTTTCTGCCAAAGCATCTCAGCACAATCAAATTCCCATTCTGGGTTCAACCCTGACATACTCAATAAGTATAGCAAATCGTCCACCCGCCTGTCATCTGGAGTAAGGTCTGATTCGTCAAGAGATGCAAGCCGTACCGCACCAAGCCCAGTCCATTGTACCTCACCTGGACCGTGCCTCATAGCCGCATGTGTTGTGCAACCAGCCAACACTCGGTGTTTACCAAGTCGAGCCACTAATCTCTCCGCATGACCCATGCCATTCTGGACACTAATCGCTATCCCATTCGGCCGCAAAAGTATCTCAGCGGCGATGGCTAAAGCTGGTGTTGAGTTCGATTTACCACAGATAATCGCAATATCGGCGCAACTGTAGAGTGGCTCAATTATTTCCAAATCTGAAACTACCCAGCGATCTGGTTGATGATGTTCAACATCGCCATCAATAGTCGTTAAAATTATCCCAGTTGATGCTAATGCAACACTCTGTGAACCTCGTGAGTAGAGGATAAGGTCGGCATCTGTTTTTGCAAGGGCTGAGGCAATGACAGAACCAATTGCTCCGACCCCAAGTATTGCTACTCGCAAATTCAATCCTCCGAAATAACGCATTCAACTTGGCTATCGCTGTGGTCAATATCAGCGCCCTGATAACACCATGAGCCGAAATTCAGCCTGATTGAATCTGTGATACCTGATTCCTCATGCAAAGAAAGCCAAGCAACTTGCAATACTTCATTTGAGTCAAAAGTCTGAGTCAAATTCAGTTGCATTGAAGCTCCCGGAGGTATTGTCACGCCTGATGAATCAGCCCATCCTGAATCTGTATCATCTAGGTCATGATGACTCATGGTGACAATTACGATCGAGGTGTTTCCAAGATTCATTAACTCCCATTCTCCGCTTGTCAGTGGCTGGTCAACCCAAGCCCAAGTGACTTCTTCTCCAAACCGCAATGCTAAACTTGGTCCTGAAGCAGTCGTGAAATTTGCTTGTAAAGGAGGAATCATGCCGTCATCACAAGCCGATACTACACCCCCAATCGGTGGAGTGAAATGCATCTGATTTTCACCATTGACATCAGGAATAATGACCTCGCCCCTAGTTTCTACATTCCAATTCAGCACGCCATCTACTAGACCCGGCTCACGGGCAATATTAGTGCAGATTTGATCCCCTTCACCCCATGCCACATGATTTCCTGCAGTCAACCAAGAAGGGGTTTGCTCAGATTTGCCATCTAACCACCAACCTTCGGAGGGTATGGGTAGAGAATATGTTGGGTTCTG
>JAQXFA010000001.1 GCA_029250565.1 Candidatus Thalassarchaeaceae archaeon | reverse complement strand
CACCAAGCGTTGCAGTAGATGTATCAGTTGGAGAGGCTCTACCTGACTGTGCAGCTGCCTCTGCAAGATGAGAAAGTGAAGCTATTTTCTCTGAATCGAGTGGTTGTCCGATAGTTGACAGCATGGCGGCGCTACAAGCAGAAGACAGAGCCGCTGATGATCCAAGTCCTGCAGCAGGAAACAATTCACTGTTTACCTGAATGGAATAAGATTGTGATTCTTCGCCTAAAATGGCGTTTTTCAGATAGCCGATGTGTGGGTGACGAGTTATATCCAGGGGGTAACCATCAATCTTCCATTCACCCTTACAAGGCACTAACGAAACGCTAACCCGGGCATCAATTGCAACTGCGAGAGCCGGCTCACCGTAGACAACTGCATGCTCGCCGAATAGTATCGCCTTACCTGCGGCCGAAGCGGTCACCATGATAGGCCGGTGAGTGGTGCGCCCATTAGCGATTGGGTGGCGGCGATTGTTTCAAGGCCAAACCACCCCTCGTCCTAGCCGGCCAACATCAGGTAATCGGAGTTGAGAACATGGAACATCCACTATTACTCAATTATTCTGGAATCCCTGGCTGGATGATTCTCCTAATCATTGGTGGTGGCTCACTGGGTATTTTCCTCTATCAAGTCCAAAAGGCAACAAGATTGGTAATGGTTGGTGCTAGTGACAACCGTTTCGACTCATGGGGAATTCGTTCCAAAGAAGTGTTGAGTGGCTGGCTTGGTCAGAAAAAGGTGCTTAGAGACAAAGTTGTAGGTACAATGCACGTGATGATGTTCTGGGGATTCTTGATGCTCGGAAGTGACATGTTTGACCTAGCAACAGCCAATTTCTTCTCAACGAAAATTCTCCCTGCAATATTACTTGGGCCATGGAATGGCATGGTTGAATTTGGATATTTCATTGCGCTAATAGGGTGTGTCGCCGCATTCCTACGCAGAGCTGTATTCACCCCTGAGAAATTGAAAGGAAAGTCACAACTTGAAGGAAATTTCATCTTATTCCTTATTTTCACGATTACAAGCACCTCATTCATCATTGAATCAATGGAATCACCTTCTCAAACATGGGAACCTATTGGCGCTTGGGTTGCAGGATTAGGATTCTCCACAAGTGTAGCGATTGGAGCCTATTGGGCTCACATGTTGGCGATCTCGTCATTCCTTATCCTCATCCCACTATCCAAACATATGCACCTTGTGATGGCTTTTCCCAATGTGTTCTTCCACGACACTGAACCAATGGCTAAAATGCTACCAATGGCAATTTATGAAACAGGCAAAGCAGTACCACTTGAAGAACTGGAGATTGAAACTTTTGGCGCTAGTGAATACAGCCAATTGACTTGGCGCCAACTGATAGATGGCTGGGCTTGCACTACCTGTGTTCGTTGCCAAGATGTATGTCCCGCTTACGAATCAGGAAAATCTCTCAACCCGATGACAATTGTTCACAATGTCAGAGATTATGCCAACGAACACGCACCGATTCTTCTCAAAGGGGAAACACCTGATGAGAGCATCATTGCTCGTTTCACTCCTGAAGCAATTTGGGCTTGCACTACTTGTCACGCCTGCGTTGATGCATGCCCAGTTTACATTGAACATGTACCAAAATTAACTGAAGCACGTCGTCATCTAATGATGGAGGCAATGGAATATCCAGAGCAATTCAATGTCGCTCTCGGAAATCTAGAAACTAATTCTAATCCGTATGGATTTGGCGCTCATGAACGCGCTGATTGGGCTGAAGGTTTGGATATCAAAATTGGTGAAAAGGCGGAATACATCTACTTCGTTGGTTGTGCTGCATCATTTGATGAGAGAAATCAAAAAGTTGCACGCGCCACCATTTCCTTACTCAATGAAGCGGGATTAGATGTTGGAATTCTTGGCATGGAAGAAGGATGCTCAGGAGACCCTGCTCGCCGCATGGGTAATGAATACCTATTCCAAATGATGGCAGAAATGAATGTAGCAACCTTCCAAGAAATGGGTGTAAAGAGAATTATTGCATCGTGCCCACACTGCTTCCACACGCTTGGAAAAGAGTACAAAGATTTCGGCGCTGAAGATTTAGAAGTGCTACACCACAGCGAGATTCTCGCACTCCTACAGAAAGAAGGAAAGTTACCTCAGATGGAAGAGAGTGAGCGCAATATCACTTACCATGACCCCTGTTACCTCGGGCGAATCGGTGGTGTCCTTGAAGAACCACGTTCACTAATTGGAGGAGTAGATATTGAGGCTGAACGACACGGCCAAGATTCATTCTGTTGTGGTGCAGGTGGCGCTCAAATGTGGTTAGAAGAAGATCCAGACAAGCGAGTTAACGAGATTCGCGCCAAAGAATTGGCTGAAACCGGTTGCGATACTGTTGCAGTTGGTTGCCCTTTCTGTTCGGTAATGGTTGGTGATGGATTGAAATCAATTGGGAAAGAGATGGAAGTGATGGATGTCGCCGAACTTCTGTGGGAACAGATGCAAGCGAAAGACAAGGAAATTCAAGCGACTGTGACTGCAGCTGAGTAAAATTGACAACTTCATTCAATTTTCAGAAAACAACTCCAATGCATGAGTTGAAAGCATAATTCCCCAAACCAGCCACATGGCACAACTGGTAGTCGGCGGGGGTTGCTTCTGGTGTGTAGAGGGTGGACTCAAGAATCTGCGAGGAGTTACTGAGGTAATTCCAGGATACTCTGGTGGTGAAACAAAAGACCCTACCTACCAACAAATTTGCTCGGGTAATACTGGCCACGCTGAAGTTGTGAGAATCACATTTGACGAACAGACCATTTCTCTCGAAACCCTACTTGAGGTGTTCTTCACACTACACGATCCGACCCAACTCAACCGTCAGGGCGCAGATATTGGTACTCAGTATCGAAGTGTCATATTCACTGCTGATGAGCAACAGAGAATTACTGCTGAACAAGTAATTGAACAATGCCAAGCGAATTTTGACGATGAAATTGTGACTGAGATTTCTCCGCTGGGGCATCTTTACATTGCTGAAGATTATCATCATGATTACTTCGCTAACAACCCAAACAATCCGTATTGCGTAGCGGTTGTAGGCCCTAAAGTTGCTAAGGCTAGAGCGAAGCATGCATCGCTTTACTGAGATGATGCCTTACTAAGATGATACCAAAGTATCGTAGCGTGAGACATGATTCCTAGCGCCATCATAACGTGAATCATTCCCATCCAAGGCATTGAACCCGCCATGTAACCAAAACCAATCTGAAAGAACAACATGCCTGCTAGTCCGAAAGACATTCCTTTCAATTGTGATGAATCTGTTTTTGACCTAACAACAAGAATTGCAATTACGATTGCTATTACGAAAGCAAGATTCCCACTGTGTGCGTGTGAGCTCACTATATTCATGTCGCCAAAGGTATATCCAAATCTACTGATTCCACTAGCACCCTGCCATAATACAAGTAACATTGTTGCCAAAGTTGCTTTTGCTGCCATATCCAACTTCTTGGTATCCACGCTTACTTCTTCGCTCATGAGCAAGGCTAAGACTTCTGCCTTTTCAATGAGTAGTATGGAGTATTGCAGAGATTACCACAAATCACTAGTGTTAGTCATTTGTTCAGATAACCGCCAAAGTTTAGCGGCATCATCGTCACTTTTTGCTGCCTTTGATAATTTACCAAGCCTGTGATTGTATAGATAATCGCCATTATGCTTGCGAGCCGCCTCAGATACGGCTAGCCAAACGATTGTTTCAGCACCCTTGCTATCGCGGCGTTGAACCGGCCAAGTCAAGGCCATCAATAATCGACCAAAGAAACCATTGTTTCGAGAAAATCCTGTATTAACAAATCCTGGATGAATGCAATTTGCTGTCACATCAGTCCCATCTAACTTACGTGCTAATTCCTTGGTGAATAGAATATTTGCCAACTTTGATTGACAGTAAGTAGACCAACCACTCATATTTCCTCGTTTTTCATATTGTAAATCGTCCCACCTCATTTTACCCGGCCGGTGTGCTTCGCTGGCAGTAGAAATCACTCGTGCTGCGGGGGAAGAGATTAGTTGTTCTTTGAGAAGGCTAGTAAGCAAAAAGTAAGCATTGTGATTGAGTGCCCAAGTACGTTCAAATCCTTCTGATGTCTTGGTTTTCTTAGTGAAAATAGCTCCAGCATTATTGACTAATACATCAAGTTGGGAATGCTGACTCTTGATGCGCTCTGCAAGTGCGCGGATTTCATCCTGCTCTAGCAGATCACAGACTTCGCCTGAAATAGGGCCACACCCATCAATAGCCTTGGCCTCTGAAATCACTTCATCAATCCTTGATTGATCTCGGCCTACGACAATCATTGTGGCACCAAATGGTGCTATTCCATGGACTACTTTTCGACCGATACCTCGGGTTGCACCAGTTATCAGCACCACTTTGCCTTGCATGTTGACAACGCCAGTACCACTGTTGAACCCCTTAACCATGGACATGGCTCGCCGGAGGGGGTTAAAACCATGTGTTGTGAGCGACCCGCAGAGAATGATAGGATGGCACTGAGAGTTCATGATACTCGTCGCCGCAAGAATGTCGATTTCACGACTATTGAGCCGGGTAAAGTTCGCATGTATGTTTGTGGAATCACTCCATATTCACCATCACATCTCGGCCATGCTCGGTGTTATGTTTCCTTCGATATTATCCATCGCTGGCTAGAAGCGAAGGGATATGATGTGACTTATGTTCAGAACTTCACCGATGTTGATGACAAAATAATCAATATCGCAAATGAGGAAGGCATAGACTTCACAGAAGTTGCAGAAAGAAATATTGAAGACTATTTTTCGGCAATGGATGCTCTGAATGTATTACGTGCTGACCATTATCCAAGAGTTACTGAAACCATAGATGGGATCATCTCAATGATTGAAACTCTAATTGAAAAAGAGCACGCTTACATCGGTGATGATGGCGTCTACTTCCATGTAGAGTCGGCACCAGAAAAGTACGGGCTTTTGACTGGACAGAAAATTGAGGCTGTTCGGGCTGGGGCTGGTGGAAGAGTTGGTGGTACTGGAAGCGGAAAACGTGACCACAAGGATTTCGCATTGTGGAAACTTGCTAAGCCGGGTGAGCCACAGTGGGATAGCCCATGGGGGGCTGGTAGACCGGGATGGCACATTGAATGCAGTGCCATGAGTTTGCAGTTCTTTGGAGAACAATTTGATATTCATGGCGGCGGAGAAGATTTGCAGTTCCCGCACCACGAAGCAGAAATCTTCCAATCAGAATGTTGTATATATGTTAAAGGGTTTTATTGCTGAAATTCAA